>JAADCO010000041.1 GCA_013154385.1 Thermodesulfobacteriota bacterium | reverse complement strand
TCGTCGGCCATTTCCAGGGAAAGCAACATGTGTCCCAGGACATCGAGATGATGAAACGAAGGTTGGGCCACACCTTCGGCTTCTTCGAGCTCCGGGAAAATGACAAAGAGAAGCCCGTCTTCTTTCATCAACCGCACGTACTTGCCCGCCGGAGAAGAAAAGAGGGCCTTGATCTCTGCCCCCACGCGCTCTTTGGCGACACCTTTTATTTGCGTGGCCAATTCTTTGATCCAGGATCTCGTTTTTTCTTCGAGGCGGAAACGGAGCTCCGCCGCCTGACGATAGGCCCGAAGCAGGCGTAGAGGGTCGTCCTCAAGGTTGGCGCGGGAAATGGCCCTGATCAGGCGGTGGACAAGATCCGTCCGTCCTCCCGTAGGGTCAATCACCCGCCAGTCGGAGGGCTCCTTCAGGAAAAACTCCTCCAGAGACACCGCCAGGGCGTTCACGGTGAAATCGCGCCAGCGAAGGTCCTCTTCGATCTTCGTGCTGCCCTTGCGAAAATCCGAAAAATCTAGAAAATTTCCGTCCGGCAAGGCCAAACGGAAGACCCCCTCTTCCTCATGGAGGACGATGTTCTTGCCTCCCAGCTCTTTGGCCAGAGATGAAGAGAGCTCTCGCGAGCCAGAAGGAACGGTGAGATCGAGATCCTTGCTCTCGCGGCCCAGAAGGGCGTCCCTTACCGCTCCCCCCGTCACCCAAACGGGGTAATTTTGGGCTAAAGATAGTAGTTTTTCGACGACATTAGACGAAAATTTCATTGTTTTTCTTTGCAAGAGCCTCAAATCATGTAAACATCCTAATTATGGAGCATTTGAACCTAAGAAGCATCCTACGAGAAACCCTGGAAAACATTAAGCGCCCCCTGGTTCCGTGGGAGGAGGTCTGCTTCCTCCCGGCGGAAGAGGCCCCGATCTTTCCTCTTTATCGCCGGCTCCGGGAACAATTGAAACACCTACATCTCCTTTCGGAAGAAGACCCCTTTGCCAATCCCATTCTCCTCCTGGCCACCATCCTGGCCCGGGATCTCGAGCAGGGAAACATATCCTACTCCGCCCTGGAGCAGTTGGTCCAGTTCGTCACGGTCGAAGGCTACGTCTCCCGGGCCGAACGCCTCCATTCCTACGTGGGACAAACCGATCCGCTGGAGAACCTGAAGCTCCTCGAAAGCCTCCTCCAGCCGGAAGAAGGGCTTTCCTTCGAAGAGTTTTCCGCCCGTCTCTCGCGCACGGTCATAGGGATCGTGGTCACGGCCCATCCGACCTTTGCCCTGCGCGAAGACCTCTTGAGGGGGCTTTCGGAACTGGCCAGCGGGCGCAACGTGGCCGGAGTGCCCCTTTCCGCCGAACAGGTGCGGGAGCTTATCTTCCAGGCCCTCTTCCAGGAACATCTTTCGGATCCGGAAATAACCCTCGACAAGGAACATCGTTTGGCCCTCGAGGCCCTGGCCAACCTGAGGCGAGCCCTGGCAAGACTCTACGACCTGATCTTCCGGATAGCCGCCGAAACCTATCCGCAGGACTGGCCGCGCCTGAGACCCCGCCTCATCACCCTCGCCTCCTGGGTGGGCTACGACCTTGACGGACGGCGGGACATCGAGTGGACCCAGTCGTTTGCCTTCCGGCTCGAAGAGCGCCAGATCGCGCTTTCCCGCTATCGGGAAAGCGTTCAGAACCTGATTGATTCCTGCCCCATCGAAGAGGGCACCGAAGCCCTGCGGGAGATACTGGCCCTGCTTCTGAAACTCCTCACCGAGGCCCTCAAGGGGGCCAACGAGGAGATAGAGGCCTTCCGGGCCGTGCTCCGCGGACAGGAAGACAGCCTCGAGAGGCTGCGGCACATAGCGCGGAAGATGTATGCGGGCAAACAGGAAAGGCTGGTGAGCACACGCCCCCTTCTCGCCCTTCTCGAAGAGGCCATCTCCGAAAGCCTCCCCTACCCTCAGCTCACCCGGGGTCTCTGCCTCCTGCGCACGGAGATCGAAAACTACGGTCTCGGGGTCTCCCATATCCACGTCCGCCTCAATGCCAAACAGATACACAACGCCATGCGCAGCCTCATCGGCCTGGAGACCGACCCCGAGGATCCGAGCCGCAAGAAGAGCTATCTGCGCGCCGTGAACCAGCTTCTCGAAGAGGTGGAGCCGGTGACCATCAACTTCGGCTCCCTCATCGCCGAAAGAACCACGGCCAAGAGGCTCTTCATGCTCGTCGCCCAGATCCTCAAATACATAGACGCCGAAACTCCCATCCGTTTCCTCATCGCCGAGACCGAAAGCCCCTTCACCGCCATCGCCGCCCTCTACTTCGCCAAGCTCTTCGGCGTGGAGGAAAAGATAGACCTCTCCCCGCTCTTTGAGACTCCGCGGGCCCTTTCCCGCGGCGCGCGCATCATTGACGAAATGCTCTCAAACCCCCATTTCAAGGCCTACGTCAAGAAACGCGGAAGGCTCTGCGTGCAAACGGGGTTTTCCGATGCCGGTCGCCATCTGGGGCAGACCGCCGCGGCCTTTGCCATCGAGACCTTCCGCCGGCGCCTGGCCAAGGTGCTGGCCAAGCACGACCTGAAAGACATCGAGCTCATCATCTTCAACACCCACGGTGAATCCCTCGGAAGAGGAGCCCATCCGGGGAGCTTTAGCGAAAGGTTGCGTTACGTGATGTCTCCCGTCAGCCGGCGGGAACTGGTTGCTTCCGGCGTGAAATTGAAAGAAGAGGTCTCCTTCCAGGGAGGCGACGGCTACGTCTACTTCTTAAACCCCAACCTTTCCCTCTCCGTGGTGGCCAGGCTCCTTGAGGAGACCTTCACCCCTCCCAAGGAAGAGCCAGACCCCTTCTATCGAGAATGGGACTACGTGTTCGAATTCTTCGCCCTCATTCGCCAGTTCAACGAACGCATCATGTCCGATCCGGACTACGCGGTGCTCCTTCAGGAATACGGAAGGCACTTCCTCTATCCCACGGGCTCCCGCGCGGTGAAGAGGCAGTTCGAGGAAGCAAGGACCCCGACCCTTTCCGCGGCCCAGATCCGGGCCATCCCGCACAACGCCATCCTTCATCAACTGGGGCTTTTGGCCAACACCATCGGCGGCGTGGGCGCGGCCGTCAAGCGCAACCCCGAGCAGTTCCTCCAGATGGAGGAAACCTCCGAGCGCTTCCGCCTCCTCGTCTCCATGGCGCGCTACGCGCTCTCGCTCTCTGATTTCTACGCCTTCTCCGGCTATCTCGAGATCCTCGATCCCCATTTCTGGCTCACCCTGGCGGCCAAGCCCCCGTGTCCGGAAAGGGCTTCTGACCTGCGGGAAGTGGCCGACTATCTGGAAGAGGTGAGCAAGCACGTCAACCTGGCCAAGGTGGGGCGCACCTTCAACCGGGACTATCTCGATCTCGTGGAGGCCCTTTCCGGAAAACCCAACCAGGGGTTGCTCGACAGCGAGGAAAAAGACGCCCTGGAGATCCTTCACGCCATACGCCTGGCCCTCATCTATCGCATCTTCACCCTGGCGGTTCAGATCCCGGAGTTCAGCCCCCAGCGGGGGACGACGCGGGAGGAGATCATCGAGCGCATCCTGCATCTCGACGTAGAAGCCGCGGTGGAAACGCTCAAGGGGATATTCCCCCTCCTTGAGAGCCTTGCCGAAACCAAAGACTTCGGCGAGGAAGCGACTTATCACACGGAACACTATCTGGGCTACATCAAGGAGCATCGCGAGATCTTCGAGCCACTCTCGGCCCTTTATCGGCTCATGAAGCGGGTGAGCGGAGGTATAACCCATTTCATCGGTTCTTTTGGCTGATTTGATTTCACTCTTCGGTGAACCGATATGCTAGGCAAGATGTCTCACCGAGACCGCAAGGGCGAAGAACTCTGGCTAGCTTTCAAAAAGAACTTCGAAAGGATGCTGGAGCTCACCCCTTGGGCCCTGGCGCTCATTGATACCGACTATCGCATCCGCTGGATCAACCCCGAGCTCATAAGGATCTTCGAAAGGCCGGAGGAAGAAGTCCTTGAGAGGCCCTGCTACGAAGTCTTCCACGGAACCCAGGCCCCGCCGGAAAACTGCCTCATCCGGCAGATAATCCTCTCCAAGGACCCCGAACCCAAGTGCCTCCACGAAACGGTCAAGGACAAGAAACTCAAGATCTGCGCCGTGCCCGTGGAAGACGAAGGGAACCTGCTCGGCGCCCTGCACTTCGTCTTCGACCTGAGCAAGGTCCATCAGCTCCGCAAGGACCTCATCGAGAAGGAGACCATCCTCCAGAGCCTCCTTGACGCCTATCCGGACATCATCATCTTCAAGGACCGGGAACTGCGCTGGAAGCTGGCCAACAAGGCCACGCTCGAGACCTTCAACCTTTCCGAAGATGAATGGCAGGGGCTCACCGACCTTGAGCTGGCCGAAAGGCATCCCGAGTTCCGGGAGGTCTTCCAGTATTGCCATCTGACCGACCGCATGGCCCTCAGGAAAAAGGGCCTTTCGCGAAGTCTTGAGGAAGTGCCCATCAAGGGAGAGACCCGCATCTACGACGTGGTGAAGATCCCGGTCTACAGGGATGGCCAGCTCCAGGGGCTTCTCGTCATCGGGCACGACATCACCCCCCTCAAGCGCACGCATCTGAAGATCAAGGAGTACGCCAACCGCCTGCGCACCCTTCTCGACGGGCTGCCTCTCGGGGTCATCTTCGTCTCCCCGGAAGGGCGCATCTTCGAGGTCAACCGCAAGTTCTGCGAGATCTACGGCTACAGGCCCGAAGAGATCATAGGCAAAAAGGGCGACATCCTCTTCCCGGACCAGGAGACCTGGAAGACCTTTACGCGCGAAATGCTCCCGGCCATCGCCGAGAAGGGCTCCTACGAGACCGAAGTCTTGCAGAAACGCAAAGACGGGTCCCTCTTTCCCCTCCGGGCCCTGGGGAGGAGGCTCGAGAACCGGGGCCGCATCTGGATCGTCGAGGACGTCACCACGCAGAAGGAAATCGAACAGCGGGCCAAACAGCTGGAAAAGAGCCTGGAGCAGGCCCGGAGGCTCGAGAGTCTCGCCATCCTCACCGGGGCCGTGGCGCACGACTTCAACAATCTCCTCACCATCATCCTCGGGCGGGCCCAGTTGCTGAACCAGAAAGTAGCCCACGTTCCCGGGGCCCAGCGGGACCTCCAGATAATCATCGAGGCCTGCGAAAGGGCCCAGGACCTGGTCCAGCAAATGCTCACCTTCTCCGGCCATCAGATCACGGAAGCCGTCACCTTTGACCTCAA
>JAADCO010000082.1 GCA_013154385.1 Thermodesulfobacteriota bacterium | reverse complement strand
GCGGGATAGCTCCGGGCAAGTGGCTCGACGATCCGGCGCAGAGAGCCTTGCCCCCACCGCCCTCGGCCGATCCAGGGGAGCAGATAGACGAGCACCGTGAAGGTCAGGAAGTATTCGATGAACATGGCCGCGGCTGCGGCGGCACCGAACTCGCGGATGGAAGGGATGCGGGAGAGCAGAAGCGAGGCAAAACCTATGGCCGTGGTGAGACTGGTGAGGAAGCAGGGGCTCCACGTCTCGGCCACCGTCTGGGCCACGCGCCGGGGGCCGCTTGGCAGACGGAAATAGGTCGTCACCACGTGGATGACGTCGGCGAGAGAGAGCGCCATGGTCAAGGGGGCCAGGATGGCGGTCATGGGGCTCAAGGCCCCGCCCACGAGCTTGAGGGCGGCCATGGCCGAGATCAAAGAGAGGTCAATGATGAGGGCCATGGCGAGCGTGGCGCGCAGGGAACGCAGGAAGAAATAGACCAAGAGGCAGAGCGCGAGAAAGGAGACCGGCACGAAGACCATGAGGTCCTGGTTCATGAAGGCGGCCATCTTCACGTTCACCAGGGGCCAGCCGGAGAGGTGGAGAGAGACGCCATCCGGCGGCGGGTGTTCGTCGAGATAGCGCGTTACGCGGTTTACCAGACGGTGTTCGAAATCGAGATCCTCCCCGCGATAGGCGGTGCGCAGGAGGATGATGGTGGCCTGAAGGTCGCGGGAGACGAGGTTTCCGTAAATGAGGGGGTTTTTCTTGATCCGGCTCTCCACCCATTGGCGGACCTTGGGGTCGCTGAGGTCACGGTCGCCGATGAGCGGTTCGACGGTGAAGTCCTCTTCGCTTCCGAAGATGTCCTCCACGTTGCTCAGAGAGAGGGCGTCCTCGACTTCCGGGAACTCTTCGAAGGCCGAAGTGAGAAGGCGGATGTAGGAGATGACCTCCGGGGAGAGGATGTCGTCGGCGGCCAGGGCCACGACCAGGGCGTCGTCTGCGCCGAATTCCTGGCGGAACTCCTCGTAGAAGTGCCAGGCTTCGTCGCGCGGGATGATGGCGTCGGTGGAGGTGACGATGGGGATGTGGAGGGCCTGCCAGGCGGCAAAGGCGATGAACAGGGCCACGACCGTGAGCCAGATCTTCTTTTTCTGGAGGAGATACTTTTCAATCCAGTCCATCAGAAGTTGATCCTCGTTCCCAGATAGATTTGGTCGTTTGCGTCGAAGGGATCGAAGAACGTCCCCCGTGGTCCGTCAATGAGGTGGAGACCGAGGAAGATCTCCGTGGAGTCGCGCCATTTGTAGGCGATCTCCGGGTTTAGATAGTAGCTCCTGGTGGTGATGCCGTAGACGGAATCCACCCGCAGGGTGAGGAAGTCCCGCAAAAAGCTCTTCGAGAGCCTCAGGAAGAAGTAGCTGTCGAGCTTGGGGTCGAGGATGATCTTGTCGGAATAGTTGATGATCCGCTGCGTGAGAAACTGGAAGTTGACGTAGAGTCCGTGGCTGAAGTTGTAGTCGAACCCTATGACGCCGCGCAGATACGGTTTGCGCACGGAGGTGAGGTCTTCCTTGAGGAAGACGCGGCTGGTGTGATAGGCCACCTCTCCCCTGATTCCCGCGCCGCGATAGGTGGTCTCAAAGGAAAACCCGAAGATGTTGTCCTGGGGCACGCGGGTTTCGATGCGGTCGGAGACGATCTGGATGGAGGACCACTGGTCGAGGAGGTCCTTTATCGGATCCGAGGGGTGCTTCAGGGAAAAGCCCGTGATGGGAAAGCTCTTGATGTAGCGATAGAAGGAGCGGTTGTGGGCGTGAAGGAAGGAGAAGGCGAGGTCGAAGTTTCCCTGCGTGGTTTCCAGGCGGAAGCCAAACTCGGCGTTCCTCAGCGAGGGGACCAGTTTCTGCTTGGACAGCCGGAGGGTGAAGAACTGGCCGAAGGGGCTCAGCTCTATCTGCCGGAGGAGATGGTCGAACACGGCCCAATCGGAATCGAAGTCGTGCCGCCGCGGGGTAAGGGGAAAGAGGGTGAAGACGCCCTCCAGGGTGAAGGAGGAGGCGAAATAACGGGCCCTCAGCCAGGGCCAGGGGCGTCTCCTCTCCGGCGCACGCAGGGTGAAGAGCTCTCTTAGGTCCTGACGGGAGAGGTTGTCGAGGACGGAGATCTCGTCGGCCTTCCCCCAGCGGATGATCTGGTTCCCCAGGGTGAGCTCGAGCTTGTCGCCCTCGAAGCGGAGATAGGTCTCCCAGAGGAGGGGGGTCAGCTCTTCGCGGTTCCGGCCGTGCCCGTGGAAAGCCAGCCGATCCAGCTTGAATCCCAGGCGTCCGGAGACCCTGTCCGAGGGATAGAAGCGGCTTTCGAGCAGGAGGTATTCGTGGTCCAGGCTCCGGTCTTCGTAGTCGTTTTCGTGGTAGAGATCCGTGGCTCCGCGCGCGAAGAGGGTGCCTTCCACCTGCGGCGCGGCGGAGACCGAAGAGGCCAGCATCATCAGGCCCCAGAGGATTACCAGCGCTCCAAGTACCGCCGGGTGAACATCTTGGGGTCGAGACCAACGTCGAAATGGAGGTCTTCGATGATCAGGTGCGAAGAGTGATTTTTCTTGAGGTCCGTGCACTTCCAGTGGAGTATGGCCCAGTATCCGTCTACCTTTCCCCATTTGACCGCCTCAAACTTTTTCCAGAGTCGCCCTTTCTTATCATAAAAGTCTTCCTTGATGGGCAAAAAACCGTCCTTCGTGATCCAGCGGATCCAGTAGGAGTAAGCCGAATCTTTCTTCTTTTTCGGCCAGGATTTGAGAACGTAACAGAGGGTGCCGTCAACTTCCTCTTCGCCGAGGAGTTCGTGATGATAGCGACTCGGATGGTGCCTTTCCAGGTCCTCGTAGGTGAAGTCCGAGTTCACGAAGCGGTGGAAACGAAAGGACCCGGCGATGCGTCTGGTGCGTTTGAGGGCGGGAAGATAGAGGAACTGCTCTTCCTCTCCGGTCTTGAGGTTGGCCTTGGAGAGGAACCCCGTTCCGGCGATGTCCTTGGGGGCCAGGAAACGGATGAGGGTGTAGCGGAACTTTCCGTCGTCCCGCGTGTAGATGCGGAGACGCCGGACGCGCTTTTCCCCTTTGGAGTTGATCAAGATCATCTGGGCCTCTGCCGCCGAGTCCGAGCCTTCGGAGCGTTCGAAGGTCAGACGGGCCACTTCCTCGGCGGTGATGGCCGAGGCGTAGCAGGGCCAAAGGAAAAGGACGAGAATGAGGCTTGCTAGAAGCTTGGTCATCACCATCCCCCATAATTTTTGCATTCTCATCGGCTAAGGGAAGCTTTTATTTGAATTTTTGTGGCGGGCTGAAAAAGACGCCTTCAGCGCGGGGGAGCAACTTCATGAGCCCCGGCAGGTGACGCCAGCCGCAGATGTGGACCAGGGGGCGTTCCCGGAGGAGGGTGATCCGCCGGGCGACGTGCTCCTCCCGGCGCGCGTCCTCGGAAGAGGAAGAGACCAGCCGGTTCCTGAGGCTCAGCACGGCGAGGGCCCACTCCTTTTCGAGGGGATTGACGAGGCCGCGGGCGATCTCTTCAACGCCCGCGGGGGTGAGGAGCCCCTCAAGGGTCTTAAGATGCGGCCTGGCGAAGCGGTTGAGATCCACGGGCACCGCCTTGATCCCGAGAGAGGAGGCCGTCTCCTCGGCCACACGCCATTCGTAAGGGAGGCGCAGGGCCTCGCGAAAGAGGGAAAGGGCCGGGGAGCGCGCGAGATGGTCGGGCAGGCGGGAGGAGAGTTCGTCAAACTGGCGGAGCCACTGGCTCTCTTTCTCCCTCCGCCGCCTCAGGGAAAGGGGGCTTATCTCCACGGTGATGATCCGGGGGCGTATCTTTGAGAGGATTTCCCGCAGCGGGGAGGAAAGGATCGGGGCTCGATGGATGGTTCCGAGTAGGATGATTTCTCCCCGGGGCAAAGGGTCTTCGGGATAGAAACGGATTTGCCTTGTGTCCTTCAGGTTGGCAGAATGCATCTGAAGATCACAATTTAGCGGAGGAGACGTGAACGCCAAGGAACGACTCATCTTTCCGCTGGACTTTTCTCGTCTGGACGAAGCGCGGCAATGGGTGAAGCGTCTGCGAGACGTGGTGGGGGTCTTCAAGATAGGGCTTGAACTCTACACCTCCGCCGGGCCGGCGGCTCTCGAGATGGTGAGGCAGGAGAGCGAGGCCGACATCTTCCTCGACCTCAAGTTACACGACATCCCGACGACGATGGCCCAGGCCACGCGCGCGGCCAGCCGTCACGGGGTGGATTTCCTCACCGTCCACCTGCTGGCCGGTCGGGAGGCCGTCAAGAAGTGCGTGGAAGCCGCGGAAGGGGGGATGAAGGTCATCGGGGTCACCATCCTCACCTCCCACACGCGGGCCGACCTCATGGAGGTGGGTTATTCGCCGGAGCTTTCGCGCGACATCTCCGAGGCGGTGCGGCGCCTGGCCTCGCTTGCCTATCGCACCGGATGCTTCGGGATAGTGTGTTCGGGAAAGGAGGTCCCTCAGGTAAAGGAGGCCTTTCCCCATCTGCGCACCATCGTGCCCGGCGTGCGGCCGGAGTGGGCGGCAGACCCCGGAGACCAGGTGCGGGTGACCACCCCGGCGGAAGCCGTAAGGGCCGGGGCAGATTATCTGGTCATCGGGCGCCCCATCCGGGAAGCGAAGGACCCGGTGGGCGCGGCGGAAAAGATCCTCGACGAAATAGAAGAAGCCCTCAGGCCGCAGGATGGCTAAGAGGACGGGAATAGCCGATCTTCCCCTGCACGGAGGCCACGCCCCGCGCTGGCTCTTCGACCGCATGGTGCGCCTCTCAAGGGCCCTCGTGCAGGTGATCGTGCGGGACTTCGGGAGCGAAGAGGTCCTGAGACGGCTGGCCGATCCGTTCTGGTTCCAGGCCTTTGGATGCGTCCTCGGTTTCGACTGGCATTCCTCCGGGCTCACGACCACGGTGTGCGGCGCTCTCAAGGAAGCGATACGCCCCCTTTCGCTTGAGCTCGGGCTCTTCATCTGCGGGGGCAAGGCCCGGGCCTCCAGGCGCACGCCGGAAGAGATCCTCTCCTGGACCGAGCGGGCGGCCTTGCCGAGCGAGTTTTCCTCCCTGGTGGAAGCGAGCCGCCTGGCGGCCAAGGTGGACAACACCGCCCTTCAGGACGGCTATCAGCTCTATCATCACGTCTTTGTCTTCACCCGCACGGGAAAGTGGGCGGTGGTCCAGCAGGGGATGAACGAGTCGAATCGCTACGCGCGAAGATATCACTGGCTGGGGGAGAAGGTGGAGACCTTCGTCCTCGA
>JAADCO010000115.1 GCA_013154385.1 Thermodesulfobacteriota bacterium | reverse complement strand
AGAGGGCGCGGGTGCTCCAGGAAATCTCGCGGGCCAAGAAAAAAGCCTTCTATTCGCAACAGATCGGTCGTTCGCTGAAGGTGCTCGTCGAACGCTACGACGCGCAGCGGGGGCTCTATCGGGGCCTTTCCGAAAACTATGTCGTCGTCCACTTCGCCGGCCCCCCTGGACTTGAGGGAAGCGTAGTCTCCGTTAAAGTGGAACGACTGGTCAACGAACTTCTCTACGGGAGGATGGCCCCTTCTCAGGAGGGCCCCTCTCTCGCGAAACAGGACCTCGGAGTGGCGCGGGATGTCGCGTGAGGCCCCCTCGGGAGACGGCAAAGTTTTTGGAATCGAGGATCTTCCACTTTCAAAAAATCGTCCTACAGTTGTAACAGCAAAAATTTGGGAGGTTTAGGTGTTCAATCCCATTGCATCCATAGGTCGGGCCACCATCACCTTGGTGAGAGAAATGGGGGGCATGGCGCTCATGTTCTTCCAGGTCCTCGTTCTGACCTTCCGTCCCCCCTATCGGTTGCGCCTCTTCCTCAAGCAGATGGAGTTCATCGGCGTGAACTCCACGGTGGTGGTCCTCCTCACGGGGCTTTTTTCCGGCATGGTGCTTGCCCTACAGGGCTATTACGGCTTCAGGAAGTTCGGCGGGGAGACCCTCCTCGGAGCCACGGTGGCCCTCTCCTTGGTACGGGAGCTCGGGCCGGTGCTCACCGGGCTCATGGTCACCGCGCGGGCAGGCTCGGCCATCGCCGCGGAAATAGGCACCATGCGGGTCACCGAGCAGATAGACGCGCTCACGGTCATGGCGGTCAACCCCATTCACTATTTGGTCGTGCCGCGGTTCTGGGCCGGGGTCATCACGGTGCCCCTGCTCACCGTGCTCGCCGACGTCATCGGCATTGCCGGCGGCTACTTCGTGGGGGTGATCCTCCTCCACATCGACCAGGGAATCTTCATCGCCAAGATGAAGGAACTCGTCGAGCTCTCCGACATCCTGAACGGTCTCTACAAGGCCTTCGTCTTCGGCGGGTTGCTGACCCTCATAGGTTGCTACAAGGGTTATCACGCACGGAGAGGCGCAGAGGGTGTGGGCCAGGCCACCACGGAAGCCGTGGTCATCTCCTCCATCACCATCCTGGCGGGCGATTACATCCTGACCTCTCTTCTCTTCAAGTAGAGGCTTGAACCGATGATGATCAAGATCGTAGACCTACACAAACGCTTTGGTGACCAGGAAGTCCTGCGAGGGGTGAACCTGGACATCCCGGAAGGCAAGATCACCTTCATCATGGGGCGAAGCGGCACGGGAAAGAGCGTCCTCCTCAAGCACATCATTGGCCTTCTCGAACCGGATTCCGGCCAGATCCTTATTGACGGAAAGGACATCACCACCATGAGCGAGAAGGAGCTGGCCGAGATAAGGAAACGCTTCGGCATGCTCTTCCAGGAAGGCGCGCTCTTCGATTCCATGACCGTGGGGGAAAACGTGGCCTTCCCCCTGCGCGAGCACACCAAGCTCTCGGAGGAAGAGATCTGGGCGCGCGTGCGGGCCAAGCTCGCTCAGGTGGGGCTCCTCAAGGACATAGACAAGATGCCTTCCGAGCTTTCCGGGGGCATGAAGAAGCGGGCGGCGCTGGCCAGGGCCCTGGCCCTGGATCCCGAGGTCGTCCTCTTCGACGAGCCCACCACCGGCCTCGACCCCATCATGCAGATGAGCATCGCCCAGCTCATCAAGGAAACCAAAGAGAGCCACAACCTCACCTGTGTGGTGATCAGTCACGATATTCCCGTGGCCTTTGCGGCTGCGGACAAGATCGCCTTTCTCCACGAAGGCGTTATCATTGAAGAAGGACCCCCCGAAAAAATAAAGGAATCGAAACACCCCTTCGTCCAGGAGTTTCTGCGGGCCTTAAAATGTCCGTCCTTGTAAGGAGGCTGTCATGAAGAAGTCCAACACCGGAACAGAGATAAAAGTCGGCATCTTCGTCCTCATCGCCCTGGCTCTTCTCACCTACATGAGCTTAAAGCTCGGCGAGGAGAGCATCACCACCAAGAAGACCTATCCCGTGGAGGCCATCTTCGACGATGTTTCCGGCCTGGTGGAAGGCGCGCGGGTGGAGATGGCCGGCGTGGAAATCGGGCGCGTGGCGGACATCAGCCTTGCGGACAACGGGAAGGCCAGGGTGCGCATGAACATCTACGAGGGCGTCAAGATTGCCAAGGACGCCGTGGCCATGGTGCGCACCAAGGGCGTCCTCGGAGACCGCTACGTGGAGATTCGCCAGGGGAAGAGCCCGGAATACATCCCGCCCGGGGGCATGATCGCGCGCACGGTCTCCCCGGTGGACCTTGACGAGATCCTGGCCGAAGTCGGCCCGGCACTCCAGGACATCAGGCACATCACCGCCACCCTGCGGGAGGTCCTGGCTTCGGATACCGGGAAGAAGAACCTCCGGGAGATGATCGCCAACCTGAGCAAGGCCGCGGCGGCCTTCAAGCAGGTGGGTGACATGCTGGTTCAGGGCAAGGGCACGCTCGGCAAGCTCCTCACGGACGAAACCCTCTACAAGCGGCTCGACTCCCTTTCCATCAACATGAACGAGGCGTCCATCAACCTCAACAAGATCTTCAAAAAGCTCAACAGCAACCAGGGGACCCTGGGACGCCTGATCAACGACGAAGAGCTCTACAACGAGATCAAGACGGCCTTCAAGAACATCAGCCACGCCACCAGCACCCTGGACGAGCTCATCCAGAGGGTGGAAAAGGGAGAAGGCACGCTCGGCAAGCTCCTTTCCGACGACGAGCTCTACGAAAACCTGAGCCAGACCGTGGCCTCTCTCCGAAAGATCACCGAGAAGATCGAAAAGGGCGAGGGCACGCTCGGCAAGCTCATCAACGACGACGAGCTCTATTTCGAGGCCAAGAAGACCCTTCAGAGCGTGAATCAGGCGGCCAGCGGCGTGCAGGAACAGATGCCCGTCACCATCCTGGGCACCATCGGAGGGCTGGTTCTTCAGTAGGATGTTTCTTCGCAGTTTGTTGTTGGGATTTCTGTGTTTGCTGGCGGTCCTGTCTTCGGGGCGCGCGGAAGAAAAAGGGCGCATCCGCCTGAACTTCTGGCCCTTTTTCTTCTACCAGACCTCGACCGACCGCCAGGTGCGCGAACTCGAGGTCCTCGGGCCCTTCTTCTACCGCTATCGAAGCCCGCTTGAAAACGGGACTTCCTTCAGGCCCTTCGTCTCCACGGTGGATCGGCCCGAGGACTGCAACCACGTCTACTATCTGAGCCCCCTTGGGCATCATCAGGAGTGCGAGGACTACACGCGCTCCCGCTTCGTGCCCCTCTTCTCCCACAACCGCGACAAGGAAAACGAGAAGAACCACCACGCCTTCTTCCTCTTCTTCTGGGGGCGCTCGGAGGAAGGAGAAAAGTACTGGGGCGTTTTCCCCTTCTACGGACGCCTGCTCGACTGGAACGGCAAGGACGAGACGAAGTTCGTCCTCTGGCCGATCAGGGTGACCTCCCGCTGGCACGGCAACCGCTCGAGCACCTGGTTCTGGCCCATCTACAATCGTTCGGACGGCCCGACGTTCTATCAGCGCAAGTTCTGGCCCATCTACGGGCACCGGGCCAAACCCGGCATCTACGACCGGCGCTTCCTGCTCTGGCCCATCTTCTGGTACGAAAAGTTCAACCTGGCCACCCATCCCACGGTGCGGGAGATGGTCTTTCCCCTCTTCATCAGCGAGAAGAGCGACGTGCACGAACACACCACCTTCCTCTGGCCGTTTTTCCGCTATTTTCGCCAGCATCAAAACGACACGCTGACCCTGGATCTCCCCTGGCCTTTCTTCCGCTACGGGGAAAGCAAGAAGACCCCCTATCGCGAAAGGAAGCTCTGGCCGCTTATCGGCTACGAGCGGCGCGAGAACACCTATTCCCACTTCTTCCTCTGGCCCCTCTACAAGTACCAGCGGGAAGAGGTCAGATACAAAGGCCGCGTTTATCGCCGCGAGGTCCGGCGCTTCTATCTCCTCACCAAGTTCGAAAAGGTCTGGGACGAGACCGGAAAGCTGCAATACGAGGCCCATCGGGTCTGGCCGCTGGGCGAGAAGATCAAACGCGCCGACGGGTTCGAGGTCTTCTACTTTCCGGCCATCATTCCCTTCCATTCCGAGGGCATAGACCGCAACTACGCGCCCTTCCTGAGGCTCTACGAATACATCCAGGACCCCAACGGTTTCACCCGCTCCAAGTGGTTCTGGGGGCTCTATCGGCACGACCACAGCGACGAGGAAGACTTCGTGGACTTCGCCTTCCTGCTCCAGATCCACCGCAAGAAGGAAAACTGGCAGGTCAACCTGCTGCACGGGTTGCTGGGTTGCGGGAAGGATGAAAAGGGCTTCTTCCTCAAACTTTTCTTCTTGAAGCTCTAGGATTTTCCACCAGGAACTCCCGTTCGAAGCGCACGGTCTGGTTGCGCCCCTGCCTCTTGGCCTGATACAGGGCGAGGTCGGCAAAGGTGATCACGTTCCAGAGGTTGCGGTCGTCAATGGGAAACTCCGCCACACCGATGGAAACCGTGACCACGGCGATCCGGCCCTCGTAGACGAAGGAATTGGACTCGATCTTCTGGCGGATCCTCTCGGCCACGGAAAGACTCATCCCCGGTTCCACGTCCACCAGGAGACAGAGGAACTCCTCTCCCCCGAAACGGATGGCCAGGTCGCTCGTGCGCAGTTCGTCCTGAATCATGCTGGCCACGGACTTGATGATGCGGTCGCCGAAAGAGTGGCCGTAGGTGTCGTTGATGACCTTGAAATGGTCAATGTCGATCATGAGAACGCCCATGATGCTTCCGCGGCGCGCCACACCGGCGGCCACCTGGGGCACCAGGTCGTCGAGAATGCGCCGGTTGTAGAGCCCGGTCAGGGTGTCCCGCAGGGAGATCTCCCGCAGGCTCTGCGCAAAGCGCTTGGCCTCGAGCACCGGCGCGGCTTCCTGGAGATAGGCCTCGATGCGGTTGAGGATGGTGCGGTACTTTTCCTCCAGGCGGAAGGTGATGGGCAGGAGAAAGTGGATGATGCCGATCACGTGCCCGCCGGTATAGAGGGGCAGACAGAGATAGTTCAGGTCCGGATCGCGAAAGTACTCGCACGTCTCGGTGAAATGTAGGGAGGAGGCCTTGACGGCCTGCCTGAACACCCGGCAGAGAGTCGGCCTCCCCTCTATTTCCTGGTAACAGCTCTCCTCAAGCAGACAGGGTGGCTCCACCACCACGGGTTCGACACGGTTTTGATTATTGGAAACCTCGAAGATGACGAAGTTCGAAAAGTCGAACTTCTTTTTGATCACGCGCGCCAGGCGGCTGTAGATCTCCTGCGG
>JAADCO010000059.1 GCA_013154385.1 Thermodesulfobacteriota bacterium | reverse complement strand
TTCCCTCTCCCGCCGCATCTCCACCACCTGCTTGGCCACCCCCACGGCACGGGCCACCACCCGCGGACCGCGCGGTTTGGTCTCCGAAGGGGTCTTCTCCGCGGCCTCCTTCTTCGGAGGCTCTTCCTTCTTCGGCGGGGCAACGGGGCCTTTTTCGGCCTTTTCCGAAACTTTGGCTTCCTTTTCCTTCTCCTCGGGCTTCTCTTCCGCCTTCTCCTCGGGAGCTTCCGCCTTGGGGGCCTCGGTCTTCACGGCCTCAGCGGGCTTGGTCTCTTCCGGTTTTTCCTCGGGAGCCTGCGCCGAGACCTTTTCGGGCTCCGTCTCCTTCTGGGCTTCCTGGGCGGAGTCCTGCTTCTTCACCGGTCTCTTGATCACCAGCTTGATCTTCTTGACCTTGGGCTTCTTCTCGCCCGCGGCGCGCTCCTCTTCGGACTTCTCTTCCGCCTTCTCCTCGTCCTGACCTTCCTCGCTCTCCCGCCGACGACGGATGATCACCGCGGGCTTGGATGGAGTCTTACCCTCGGCGGAGGCTTCCTCGCGCTTGGCTTCCTTTCCGGGCCAGCCCTCGGCTTCCAAACGATCCTTGACCGCCTGCGCTTCCTCTTCGCTCAACGTGCTCGAATGGCTACGCACGTCGTAGCCGAGCTCCTTGATACGCTCGAAAAGGTCCTTGGGTTTGACTCCCATTTCGTTGGCCAGATCGTAAATCCTTACCTTGCTCATACTACCCGTTGCCCCCTTCACGCGACGCAAGCGCCGCTAAAATTTCGTCAATGGTCTTTTGAGGAAGCTCCCGCGCCCGACCACGAAATGCATGGCGCAAACGCTTGTCCCCGTGCTTGGTAAGGAGCTTGGCCACGCATCCGTCCTTCGGACACACGTAGGCTCCTCTGCCGCTTGAGTGCTGATCCTTATCAAAGATAACCCGTCCCCTTTCGTCCAGCACCAGACGCAAGAGAGCTCCCTTGGCCGTCTTTTGGCCACAAATAATACACGATCTTTGCGGAATGTGGCGTTTCTTAGGCTTCGCTCTCACCGGACTCGCGGGCTTCCGCCCCTTCCTCTTCCGCGGACTCGGGCTCTTCCGCAGTTTCTTCGCGTTCGACGGACTCAGGCTCCTCTAAAGACGCAGACTCTTCCGCAGGTTCGGGCTGGGCCCCTTTCTCCGCCAGGTACTTCTTGGCCGCCTCGATCAGGGCCTCGGCTTCGGAATTCTTGAGCCGCGCGATGTCTGCCACCTGTTCCACGTCGGCCTGGGCCAGGGCCTCCACGGAGTTGATCCCCTTGTCGTAGAGCTTGGCCGCGATCTCTTCGGTCATCCCTTCCAGGTTGAGCATCTCCTGGAAGTTGGGATCCTGGCGGCGCATGTACTGGGTCTCGCTCATCACGTCAATGCGCCAGCCCAGAAGCTTTGAGGCCAAACGCACGTTCTGGCCCTGCTTGCCGATGGCCAGGGAAAGCTGATCGTCCGGAACGATGACCTCAAGCGTCTTGTTCTCCTCGTCCACGATGACCCGCGTGCATTCCGCCGGGGCCAGGGCGTTGTAGACCAGCCTTGCCGGATCCGGGTTCCAGGGGATGATGTCTATCTTTTCGCCGCGGAGTTCCTGGACCACCGCCTGGACCCGCGAACCCTTGAGCCCCACGCAGGCCCCTACGGGATCAACGTCGGGATCGGAAGAAACCACCGCCATCTTGGCCCGGCTCCCCGGCTCCCGCGCCACGGCCACGATCTTCACGATCCCTTCCTGGATCTCCGGCACCTCGAGCTCGAAGAGTCTCTTGAGAAAGTCTGGATGAGTGCGGGAAAGGACGATCTGAGGGTCGCGTCCGGAGCGGTTGACCTCGATGATCAGGGCACGGATGCGGTCACCCCGATGATACCGCTCGTTGGGGATCTGTTCGGAGGTGGGCAGGATGGCCTCCGCCCGACCCAACTGGACGATGATGTTCCCGCGGTCGAACCGATGCACGAAACCGGAAGCAATCTGCCCCACGCGATCTTTATATTCCTGATAGATGAGCTCGCGCTCGGCCCCGCGGACCTTCTGGGTGAGGATCTGTTTCGCCAGCTGGGCCGCAATGCGCCCGAGCTCCTGGATCTCGATGCGCGTTCCCACTTCGTCTCCCACCTGCACGTTGGGATCGAGTTGGCGGGCCTCCTCGAGAGAGATCTCCGTTTCGGGATCTTCCACCTTCTCCACCACCTTGCGGAAGCGATAGACCTCAATCTCTCCGGTTTCGTCGTTGTACTGGGCGTCAACGATGGCCCGGGCCCCGAACTTCTTGCGAGCCGCCGCCCGCATCCCTTCCTCCAGGGCCTCGATGATCACTTCCCGCGGTATGCCCTTCTCTTTGCTAAAAGCCTCGACCAGCTTTCTTATCTCTCCTGCCATTTTCAACCCCTCAGACGTCAAACTCGTATTTGATATGGGCCTTCTTGATCTTGGCCCGGGGCAGTCGGTGGGTCTCCCCGTCTATTTCCACCAAGACCTCGTCTCCCTCGATTCCCTTCAAGAGACCGGTAAAGTTTCGCCTCCCGGAAAGGGGTTCTTTCAATTGGACCTTGACCTTGTCCCCGGCAAAACGGACAAAGTCTTCGGCTTTCTTCAGAGGACGATCCAAACCCGGAGAAGAGACTTCCAGATGATAGGAGTGATGGATGAAGTCCTTGGCGTCGAGAAGATCGCTGAGGACCTCGCTCACCCGGACACAGTCTCCAAGCGTTACGCCGCCGGGCTTGTCGAGCTTGTCAATGTAGATCCTGAGGACCCAGCCCTGGCGTTCACGCTGGAACTCCACATCCACCAGCTCGAGCCCCTGGGCGAGCACCACGGGCTCGGCGAGCTCCCAAACTTTCTTGATTACTTCTTCTCTTTCCATGGCTTCGACCGAAATACGCTGGAGTCCATAACAAAAAAAGTGGGCGTGCGGGCCCACTTTTCTTCGAACCCCAATTTTTGGAGCGGGCAACGGGACTCGAACCCGCGACCCTCAGCTTGGGAAGCTGATGCTCTACCAGCTGAGCTATACCCGCTCCGTGCAACCTAAATATTAGAAAGACCCCTTACGGGTGTCAAGGAGACGACAAAAGCGGTTATAATGAACCACCTCTCCCGCAAAGGAGGAACCATGATCGAGAAGCTGCGCATAGGTTTCATCGGTGGGGGGCAGATGGCCGAGGCCATCATCCGCGGCTTGCTCTCTTCCGGCCGGACCAAGGCCGAGAGGATCGCCGTCTCCGAGCCCCTGCCCGAAAGAAGGGCCTATCTGGAAAAGACCTATCCGGGGCTTGAGGTCCTCGGCGACAACCTCGACCTGGTGAGAAAGGCCGACCTCGTCGTCCTGGCCGTCAAGCCGCAGGTCATGGCCCGGGTGCTTGAGGAAATCGCTCCCGCCGTAGAACCCAGACACCTCGTCATCTCCATCGCCGCGGGGATCCCGCTCTCCTTCCTGGAAAAGAGGCTCCCGCCGGGGACGAGGATCATCAGGGTCATGCCCAACACCCCGGCCCTGGTGCTCGCCGGGATCTCCGCCTACACCGGCGGCCAGAGCGTCTCGCGCGAGGATCTCGAGCTGGCCCAGGAGTTCCTCTCCTCCCTCGGAGAGGCCCTTGAGCTTCCGGAATCCCTCTTCGACGCGGTGACCGGGCTTTCCGGCAGCGGCCCGGCGTTTGTGGCCCTCTTCATCGAGGCCCTCACCGACGGCGGGGTGAAGATGGGGCTTCCGAGACCGGTGGCGGAAAAGCTCGCCCTGGAAACCGTGCTCGGCACCGCCCGTTTGATGAAGGAGGCCCAGAAGAACCCCTACGAGCTCAAGGCCATGGTCACCTCCCCGGGAGGGACGACCATCTGCGGGATAAAGGCCCTCCAGGACAAGGGCCTTCCCGCGGCCGTGATGGAAGCGGTGGAACAGGCCACCAAACGCTCGCAGGAACTCTCTCGCCTGGTGGAGGAAGAGTGATATGGCTTACGCCGTAAGAGGAATCACCAAAGACGGAGCCTTTCGCATCTTCGCCGCGGACACCAAAGACATCGTGGAGGAGGCCCGCAAACGCCATCGGACCGTCCCCACGGCCACCGCGGCCCTGGGGCGGGCTCTCACCGCCGCCGCCCTCCTCGGCCTGGATCTAAAGACCGGCCGCGTCATGCTCCAGATAAACGGCGGCGGGCCCCTCGGCGAGATCCTCGCGGAGTCCGACGCCGAGGGGAACGTGCGCGGGCTGGTGCAGCGGCCCCACGTCCATCTCACGCCGCAACGCGGCAAGCTCCTGGTGGGGCAGGCCGTGGGCCGCAACGGTTATCTCTCCGTCACCCGGGACCTGGGACTCAAGGAGCCCTATCAGGGTTCGGTGTCCCTGGTCTCCGGAGAGATTGCCGAGGACCTGAGTTACTATCTCACCGTCTCCGAGCAGATCCCCTCGGCCGTGGCGCTCGGGGTCTTCGTGGACGAGGACAACTCCGTGCGCGCCGCCGGTGGGTTCCTCATCCAGACCCTCCCCGCCGCCACCGAGGAACAGATCACCCGCACCGAGGAGATCCTGCGCAAGCTGCCCCCGGTGACCAGCCTCCTGCGCGAAGGGCTCTCTCCGGAGGAGATCCTCGAACGCATCTTCGGAAAGGAAAACATCGAGATCCTCGAGAAGAGGCCCCTCGCCTATCGTTGCCGCTGTTCGCGCGAACGGGTGGAACGCGCCCTGGCGGCCCTGGGCCCCGAAGAACTCAAGTCCCTCATCCGCCGGGGAGAGACCGCCGAGATCACCTGCGACTTCTGCGGCGAGGTCTATCATTTCGAGATCCCGGAGCTCGAAAAGATCCTCGAAAACCTCGAGGTCAAACGGAGAAAGGAGCTTGAGGTCTGAGATCGTTTCCCTGCACCCCTTGAGCCCGCGGGTCCGGGCGCTTCTGGCCCGCGGGGTGACGGAAGGGGTCTTCCCGGGGGCGGTGCTTGCGGTCTGGCACGAGGGAAGGACCTCTCTTGAAGCCGTGGGCTGGCGCACCTACCTCCCCCGCCCGATAAGAAACGACCCCTCGGTCCTCTACGATCTCGCCTCCCTCACCAAGCCCTTGGCCACCACCCTCTGCCTCATGCGGCTCGTACACGAAGGGCGCCTCCGCCTGGAAGACGAACTCGGAAGCCTCTTCGAGGCCCCGCCCTGGCTGGCCGGGGTCACTCTCGCCCATCTCCTCTCCCACAGCGCGGGGTTCCCGGCCCACAGGCCTTACTTTGCCCGCCTCATCACCCATCCTCCAGAGGAAAGGCGGGCCCTCTTCCTCAAGTGGACCCTGAGGGAGCCTCCGGCCTATCCCCTGGGATGGAAGCACGTCTACAGCGACCTGGGCTTCTTCATCCTGGGCGAGATCGTGGCCCGGGTCTCCGGTGCGGACCTGGAGGACTACTTCCGCCAAACC
>JAADCO010000084.1 GCA_013154385.1 Thermodesulfobacteriota bacterium | reverse complement strand
TCTTCTTTTCTTGCACCAATTCCAAGCCTTTGGCAAGAAAATTCAGAAGCACGTCGCTAACCTCACGGTAAACGTCTTCATCTATCGGCTCGGTTCCGTGGGCAAGAATGGAATAGTTGCGCTTCTTGAGGGCATTCAAAACTTTGTTCTCCTGCTGTTTGAAAAGCTCACCCAGAGGATCCCGCTCGGCGGCAAGGAACTCATAGGAACGCCTCAAGGCCAGGCTTACGTTTCCCTTCTCGTCAACCGCACCGCTTAGAGATTTCTTCATCTCCTCGGGTAGGCGAGCAAAGGGAAACTTACCGGTTTGCAGGCCGTATTTGGTCTCGATGCGCGCCTGGGCCAGGAGCTCCACGGCGCGATAGAGCCTCGCCACGGCATCGTCAAAACGCTTCTGCGCCGCGCGTCTTTCGGCGTTCCTCACGATGTCGGAGACCAAGAGATAGGGGGTCTCCCTCCGCGCCAGCCAGGAAAGGACTTGAACATAACGACCGAAGTCTTTTCCAAAGGACTGCAGGAGCTCGTAGGCCTCCCGGTGATGGAAGCGATCCCAGGCATCGAAGGCCTTGGAACAGGTGTAGACGGTCTGAAAGAGGGCCTTGAGCTCCGGAGAGAGCGGGTGCTTGAGCATGGAACTCGCCAGCTCCATGGCCTCGGCGTAGTAAAAGCGGCTCCAAAAGCCGTCTATGGTCTTCAACTGCTGACAGGCATACACCTGCCAGCGGTCCATCAAAACAGGCACGTCTCCCCCGCGAATCTTCACGAGATCGGTGCGGGGGCCGCGGTTGAACTCCAGGTCCCAGTCGGCGTTCAAGCCCGCCAAGGAAAGGGCCACGGACATGGTCTTGGTGCCGCCGGTGTAGTTGGCCACGATCTCCAGGGGCTCGTCCGCGAACCTTTCGGACAAGTCCTTCTTTATGGTGGAGATAATCTCCCGATAGCAGAGGCCGAGCTCGTCCGGGTCGGAGAGCTCGACGATGCGGAACCTCTCCGGCGGAAGGCCGGTTTGGGCCACGATGGAGGGAAGCCCCTCATCCCCGCGCTTGCAGGGCTTCCCCGGGCCATCAACCACCTGCCGGGAATCCTTGGAACAGACGAAATAAACGAAGTCCGGCTGATGGTTCTTGATGGCGTTGACCAGCGGATCGCAAGACCCTCCCACGGTAAGGATCAAAACCTTCTTCATGGCGCACACCTCAATACAAAAATGGTTGATATTCGGGCTCCTGGCCCTTCAACACGCGGCACAGGTGCCAGACCTGGTGCCGCACGACATCCCGCAGGGCAAACTTCTTGTCCAGCGGCGGATAGTGGACCTCCTCGTCCAGACGGCGATGGTAATGGTCCAGAAACTTGCGCAGACCTTCGGGCGTGAGCCGGCAGGAGGAGAAGTCCTCGTCTTCGTCCCAGGGCTCTTCGGTGAAGTCTTCCGGCCGGATCGCACCCCAATTGAAAAGACGCACCACCAGAGGGTCCACCACCACCGGGCGCCATTCCTCCATGAGGTCCAGCACCAGCGAGGGGCGCCCGTAGTCGGGAGCGTGCAGATAGCCCAGATAGGGATCAAGCCCGCTCGCTTCGGCAAACCCGTTGATAAGGGAAACGAGGAGCGTGTAGCCCAGGGAGAGCAAGGCGTTTACGGGATCGGGCGGCGGGCGCTTGATCCTTCCCGGAAAATGCAGGCCCTTTACCTGAAAGAGCCGGCCAAAGACCTCGAAGTAAACGTGGGCCGCCTGACCCTCGACGCCGCGAAGGGCATCGAGATCCTCGGCGGCTTCCAGATCTCTCAGCTTGCCCTTGAGGGTGAGGATGGCCCGGGCCAGGGCTTCGTCCTTGAGCTTCTTGTTCTGGCGGCGCAGGAAGGCCCTCTGGTTTTCGATCTTTCCGCGCACAAAGGCCTTGGCCAGGTCCAAGCGGCGCTTTTCGTCCTCGAACGCGCGAAACTGAGAGAGCCTGAGCTCGATGTTCTTTCCGCGCGGCGGGGTGAGACGCCCCAGATAGCGGCCGGAAACCGTGAGGAAGTGGACCTCGACGTCGTGCTTCAGGATGCCGTGGATGGCCTGCGCGGTGAAGTGGACGCGCCCGAAGACGAAGATCCGCTCGAGGTCGTCCAGGCGAAACTCGCGCAAAGGACCTTTTTCCTTCACCAACTGAAGCCTGCGGCCCTCGCGGCGGACCTTAATCCCCTGTTCGGTAAGATAGAGGTTCATGAATCCTTCCGAAACTCAAGGCTTTTGTCTTCGTTCAGAACGAGACTTTCTTCTCGCCCCAGGCGGATCTTCCGCCCGGGATGGCGGTCAAGGTAGCCTTTGAGCTCCCGCTCCAGGCGCTCTATCTCCCGGGAGAGGCGCTCCCTCTCGTTTAGGAGATAGCGATAGAACCTGGCCACCTCCTCGGGCCTCTTGTGGCGCAAGGAGACCTCCCCCGAAGGGGGGACGAGTTCGGGCTTCACGTGGAGCAAGGGCGAAGGATAACGGTCGTAGTCCTCGAAGACGCAGGCGCAGAGACACTCCGAGGCCAAGCCGGGGAACCACTCCCTCAGCTTGTAACAGCTTATGGGATTGGGCGGAAGGGCCCGGCGCTGGCGTTCCACCTTGGTGTAGCGATAATCGGGCGTGGGCTGGAGGAGCTCGTGGAGGAGCCTTCCGTCCGGGTCGAGCAAGCCCACGGTGAGGAAAAGCGCAAGCTTCTCCTGGCGGGTGAGCCTCGCTCCCCTTTCGGCCTGGCGCACGATGGCGCCGATGAGGGGGCACTTTTGGCAGAGCCTTTCGAGGACCTCGGGCCGCCGGGGCAAGGGTTGCCAGGAGAGCTCCCGCGCGCGGCAAAATCTCTTGATCTCCCCGAGGCTCAAGCGGCGCAACTTCTTGAGATACCTGATGTCGTCTTCGATGGGGTCGCCGTCTTCGTCAACGAGAAAGGACCTGGCCTCCGTGACCGGAGAAACCCCCAGCGGAAGGGGGATAGCGTTTTCCCGCCAGCCACTGCCTTCCGGGGAGGTCAGGGTGAAGGGGCGGTAGATGACGCCCCCTTCGGGATAAGGGAGGAGCTCCTTCAAGTGCTCCAGGAACCTCTTGACCCACAAGAAATGAACGGGCTCGGAGAAGAGAAAGAGGAAGCGGGCCTTGAGATGCAGGGGATAGGTCTCGCAGGCCACCGGGAGGCCCAGGCCCTCCATCCTTTGAAAGGCCTTCCTGACCACGTAGTCGAAGGAAACTTCTTCCGGAGAGGAGCCCCCTTTCCTGCGCCGGCGCAGAAATTCCT
This sequence comes from Thermodesulfobacteriota bacterium, assembly GCA_013154385.1. Taxonomy (GTDB): domain Bacteria; phylum Desulfobacterota; class Thermodesulfobacteria; order Thermodesulfobacteriales; family Thermodesulfatatoraceae; genus JAADCO01. The sequence continues at coordinate 2,251 of JAADCO010000084.1, read as the reverse complement.
TGCGGGAGAACTCCACTTCAAAGGCGGCCCATCTCACCTTCAGGTCCTCGGAGATGGGATAGGCCAGGATGTATTTTTCGCCGCTCAGATGGGCGCGGAGGAGATCCGCCGTCAAGGGCCTTTCGCGAAAGAGATAGAGGGGCTCTCCGGTTCGGGGGTGAAGGATGAGCTCCTTGTAAGCCTCGCGGCCGAAGAGGAATTCCTCGAGGCACTCGAGATCAGCAGGGCCAAAGCTCCGGGGAAAGAAGCGGTCCTCCGGCCTTTCCTCTACGGGTTCCGAGGAGGGAAGGAGCTTCTTCAGGGAACCCGTTTCGTTCAACTCGCGGTAAACCGCGGCCAAAAGGTCCTTCGCCTCCCGGTCTTCGGGGTCAAGGCGCAGGCAGCGCAAGAGCAACCTCTTGGCCGCCGCAAGGTCGCCGATCTCGAAGGACAAACTCGCCAGGGCCCGAAGGGCCGCGGTGTAGTCCGGGTCCTTCGAAAGGGCCTTCTGGTAGCATTCCCGCGCCTGCCTCGGAAGGGCCAAGTCCTCGCAGATCCTTCCCCAGCGGAGATATTCCTCGGGAGACTGACCGGGAAGCAGACGGTATCTCAAGGTGAGATCGCGGGCCCGGAGCTCTTCCCCTTCCCGCAGGAGCTGCTCGACTCTTTCGAGGATGGTCAAATTATCTCGGCTCCCTTTCCTTGCTTGAGGATTTTTTTGCCGTAGCCCATGTGCTCCACGTTCTTCTCACACCGCTCGCATAGCACGTAGTAACGCACGCTGTCTTCCAGTGGGTCGAGAAGGGGCTCCACGGTGGAGCGGAGAGTCTCGAACTGGATCGGGGTGAGAAAACACTCGAAAACGCTGTAGAGCACGCGCACGCCAAAGTCTTCCATGATGCGCGCCACTTTTTGCAAACGTTTAGGATCGGAAATGTCGTAAGAAACGAGATAGTGCTTAGTGGCCAAGCTCAGCGCCCCTCAGACGACCTTTGCCCCGTAGAGATTTTAAAGTTCGCCCTTAAGCAAGGGCAAGCACCAAAAAGATCATCAGAAAACGACGTCTTCCTCGTATCTCTCCGGAATTTCTCCCCAGCCGTAATAAAACGCTTGTTTTCGGCAGTTTTCACAGATTTGATAGAAGCGAACTCTATCTTCGCGGGGTTTGATGATCTCTTTCAGACCTTCCTTGAGCTTGCGGTATTCTTCTTTCGTCAGCCAGCATTCAAAGACGCTTCTTTGCTTCCAGGCACCAAAGTCTTTGAGAAACTTGTGCACGCGTTGCAAACGCTTCTGATCGGAAATATCGTAAGAGACGAGGTAAAAATTTTTTTTGCTCATGGCCTCTTCTTCATGTTAACAAAGTCAGCAAACCGATGTCATCCCCGATAAAGTTACCCTTAATAAGGGTCTGGTTCGAACTCGAATCAGAAACCCCTGAGAGATTGCCGCGCCATCTTTACTCTTCTTTGCGAGGAACATTGGGCGCTTCGCTTAAGAAGATTTCCTGCGTGGCGCGACGCTTTGCTTCCTGCCTTGAGTGCCCATTGAACCAACACTGCGCTTACGGTTACATCTTCGAGACACCCAGGCCAGAGGATGCCACGCGGTTGCGCCTCTATCCCTATTTGCCGCATCCGTTCGCCATCACGCCTCCTCACCAAAGGCCCGAAAAGACCTGGAAACTGGGCTTAAGCCTCGTGGGAAAGGCCATCCAATACTTTCCGCACTTCGTCTTGGCCGTGGAAGCGGTGGGACGATCGGGGCTGGGGCCAAGAAGGGGGCGGTTCAAGATCCTTCAGATAACCGACCACTTCACCGGACAGAGGCTTTACGAGGACGGAAAGCTCCTCCCCCCCAGTCTCGAGGCAAACTGGACGGCGCAAAAGACCTCCTCCATCAGGCTGAACCTCCTGACTCCCTTGAGCCTCCGCTATCAGGGGGCCTTCGTCTCGCCGGAGAAGTTCTCCTTCCACGTCTTGATCAGGAACCTCCTGCGCAGGGTCTCGGCCCTTTCCTTCTTCCACGCGGGAGAAGAGCTCGACCTCCCCTTCAAGGAGCTGATAGAGAAGGCCGAAACCGTGCAAGCCGAGGAAAAACGGCTCGAAACCTTTAGCATCAGGCGCTATTCCGCGAGGAAGAAACAGGAGATGCCGCTCAAGGGGGTCCTGGGGGAGGTCCGCTTCCGCGGCCCGGAGCTCGAAGCCTTTACCCCTTTACTCAAGATCGGGGAGTTAGTACACGTAGGGAAGAACACGAGCTTTGGCTTCGG
>JAADCO010000088.1 GCA_013154385.1 Thermodesulfobacteriota bacterium | reverse complement strand
ATCTCCTCCAAAGTTCGCCCGCGGCGCAGGAGCTCTGAAGCATAGGTATGCCGCAGAGAGTGAGGGTTTCTCACCCCGAGCCTTGCCAAAGAAGGCCAAATGATGGCCCGGTGTTTGGCCCATCCTCCCCGGCCATCCCTGCGATAGCTCTTTAGGGCTTTGACCAACCAGCCCGGGCAAGGCACCAGGCGCTCTTTGCCCCCTTTGCCGGTGACCTTGATTTGGTTCTTCCCCTGCGGGCGGCAGGTGGAAATCTCAGAGATCCGCAAGCCGCAAAGAAGCATCAGGCCAAGCCAGATCCCCGGCGGTCTCCCTCCACCACCAAAGCCTTGGCCCTCTCCCTTAGCTCCAGAAACTTCTCTGGCCCGAGATCCCGGGGAGGCTCTCCGGGGTCTTGGGGCGCACGCATTTTTCAAGCTCTTCAAAAAGCGCAGGCCACCCCTCTCGCAAGAGAAACTAGGCGTAAACCTTGATCCTTTTGGCCGTGGTGGGCTGGAGCTTGGCCATCGCTCGCTTAATATGCCGGGCCTTGAGGCGGTAGATGCTCTTTTTCTGCCTCTTGGCCTCAGCTCCCACCAGTTGAACTCGTAACGATTTCTTTAAATAGTCCGCGGGGCCTTCTTGGTCGCTTCGAGATAATTCTTGAACCTTCTCCAACCTGGCGGGCGGCCATATTTCGGCTCTCGGCCAAGGCTTCTTGAGCCCCCACTTCAGGGCCCCGCAGCCAATCCGCTACTTCATCCCACCATCTGGCGGCTTCTTCCGGGCCTCGCGGAATCACCTCCTCAGAGGCCTTTTCCTGGCCCCCATTGGCGCAAAATATCAGCCCTTGGCCACAGGCCGGGCTTTCCGCCCGGCTAAAAGCAAAGCTCTGTTCCACTTGGGCTTGGCCCATTTCATGAGGCTGAGAAAAGAAATTCTCTTCTAACTCTTGACTATCAACGGTTTCAGCAGAGTCTTCATTCCACGAGACAAGTTTCTCATCCACGATTTTAGGCCCGCCCTATTTTGAGACCAAACCAAGACTTTGCCGGGAGAAACGGCCGGGCCTGGCCTTGAGAGGCTGTTATCGCCAAAAGGGTTCCTTGCTCGGAACGCCACGTCCGAAACTGCCTCCGGAGGAAAAGGGCCTCATCAAGATTACAAGGATCTCGCCTGGTTTCCGAAGTTGAAATTCAAAGAAGGGCCGTTTAAGTTAAGATTATTCCCAAGTTGACCATGAAGAGGTGAGCATATGGGCGGTCGGTCCCGCAAATCGGTTCTGAGACAGAAACTGGCCAAGTATTACCGCGAGAGGGAAAACCCTCTGGCCTTGGCCTTTCTCCAGGAAGAGCTCATCCGCCTCAACCGGGAACGGATGGAGCTCCTCAACGAAAACCTGCGCCTGCTCCAGGAAAAGGCCCAGAAACCCGTAAGCGAAGAAGAGGAAGAAAACGTCTCCCGTCTGGTGATCCGCAAATTCGGCAGCGAACCGGATCGCAAGTTCATCAACCGGGCCTTCTACGAGGCCCTCTACCCCATCACCCTTGAGTATCAGTGCATTCCCCTCCACGCCATCTTCATCTGGTATCTCCAGGCCCTGGAGATGGTCTACGGAGAGAAGCTCAACCAGGGACACTTCAACCGTCTTCAGAAGTGGGTGCGCCGGTGGCTGATGAACATGACCGAAGAAGACAACATGAAGCTCAAGAGCGAGATCATCACCTGGATTCTCAACAAGTTCGCCTAGGAGCCACCGGAAAAGAACTTCTTTTTGCGCGCCCGCTGGAAGACCTTGATGGCGCAGTACTCTCCGCACATGGTGCAGGCCTTGCCCTTGGAGACGCCTCCTTCCAGGCGATAGCGCTTGGCCTTCTCCGGATCAATCGAAAGCTTTATCTGCGCTTCCCAGTCGAGTCTCGCGCGCGCCTTGGCCATTTCGAGATCCTGCTCGATGGCCCCGGGAACCCCTTTCACGATGTCCGCCGCGTGGCCGGCAATGCGGGCCGCGATGACCCCTTCGCGCACGTCTTCGATGGTGGGAAGCCTGAGATGCTCCGCGGGCGTCACGTAGCAGAGGAAATCCGCACCGGCGGCAGCCGCCACGGCCCCGCCGATGGCGCAACCTATGTGGTCGTAACCCGGGGCGATGTCCGTGACCAGAGGCCCCAGCACGTAGAAGGGCGCCCCGTGACACAGGCGTTTCTGAAGTTTCACGTTGGCTTCGACCTGATCGAGGGGCACGTGACCCGGGCCTTCGATCATCACCTGGACCCCGGCCTCCCAGGCCCTTAGGGTGAGCTCCCCCAGGATGATGAGCTCCTGGATCTGCGGGCCGTCGGTGGCGTCGGCGATACAGCCCGGACGAATGCCGTCTCCCAGAGAAAGGGTCACCTCGTATTCCTTGGCGATGGCCAGGAGGTCGTCGAAGCGCTCGAAGAACGGGTTCTCCTTGTTGTTGTAGACCATCCACTCCACGAGAAAAGACCCACCCCGGGAGACCACGCCGAGGATGCGCTCCTGATTCTCGAAGCGCTCGAGCACCGTGCGCGTCACCCCGCAGTGGATGGTCATGAAATCCACGCCGTCCTGGGCGTGTTTCTCCACGGCCCTGAACATTTCGTCCACGGTCATCTCCACGATGGGCTTCTTGTGGATCTCCACGGCCTCCACCGCGGCCTGATAGATGGGCACGGTTCCCAGGGGAACAGGGCATCTTTCCCGGATGAGGCGCCGGATGTCGTCAAGGGGGCCACCGGTCGAGAGATCCATGATGGTGTCCGCGCCGGCGGCCAGGGCCACCTCGAGCTTCTTGAGCTCGGGTTCCACGTCCGGAATGTCCCGCGAGGTGCCGATGTTGGCGTTCACCTTGGTGCGCAACCCGTGACCAATGGCGCAGGGACGAGAGAGATTGGCCCGCCGGTTGGCCGGAACCACGGCCTTGCCCTCGGCTACCAGCTTGAGGAGCTTTTCGGGTGAAATCTTTTCCTCACGGGCGCAAGCCTCTATTTCTGGGGTAAGGATGCCCTTTTGGGCCTTTTCTTTGATGGTCACGCTCTCACCTTCCGCTGGGATTTAAACACCTAAGGTAAGATGAATTTACTTAGGGGGTGTAAGGTGTCAACTTCAGGCGGCCCGACTTTCCCAGCCCGGGATCTCCCACATGAGGATCTCGCCGGAATGCACCTTCACCGTGCCGCCGGAGGTCTTCAGGCGCAGGGTGCCGTCAGGGGCCGGACCAAGGGAAAGACCGGTGATGACCCTCTCGGGCCTCTTCAGGACCACCCGCGCGCCGAGGGTTACGTCCCGCTGTTTCCAGGCGCGCGAAAAGGCCTCAAACCCCGCGGTGAGCACCGCCTCGTAGAGGGGTTCCAGGGTTTCGAGGATGGCGCGCAGGATGCGCGCGCGGCTCACGGAAAGACCCGTCTCCTCGTAGATGGAAGTGGCCTTCTCGCGGATCTCCGGGGGAAAGTCCTCCCGCCTCAGGGAGACGTTCAGGCCCACGCCCACGATGAGGGAGGAGGAAACCGCCTCGAGGAGGATGCCGCCCACCTTGCGGCCCGAGAGCAGGACGTCGTTTGGCCACTTCACCTGAAAGGGGACCTGAAAGACCTTCTCCAGGGCCTCGGCCACGCCCACGGCGGTGGCCAGCCCGTAGAGGGGAAGGGGGTTGGCGAGCGGCGGCTTGAGGATCAGCGAAAAGTAGAGCCCTGCTCCGCGCGGCGAAAACCAGGGGCGCGCCATGCGGCCACGCCCGGCAAGCTGTCTGTCCGCCCAGATCACGAGACCCGACGGGGCGGTGAAAAGGCGCTTCTTTGCTTCGTCCTGGGTGGAGGAAAGTTCGCGAAAGAAGACGATTTGCCGCCCCAGCCACTTCGTGGCCAGGCGGCGGGAAAAAGGCAAGTCTTCTCGGCGCTCCTTATCTTCGCTCAAGGACCACTTCGTCCTTTCCGGTAATCTCTTTGAGCCTGACCGTAACGTGCTCGTTGGGAAGGGTGGTCACCGTGAGACCGGTGTAGGTGGGCTCGATGGGCAGCTCCCGATGACCTCGGTCCACGAGGACCGCAAGCTCCACCTTCTTGGGGCGACCGAAGTCCATCAAGGCGTCGAGGGCCGCCCTCACCGTGCGCCCCGTGAAGATGACGTCGTCCACCAGGATGACGATCTTGTCGTCGATGGGAAAAAAGATCTCCGTGCTCCTCACCTCCGGTTGGGCCGAGGCCAGGCTCCAGTCGTCTCGATAGAGGCTGATGTCCAGGATGCCCACCGGAATCTCCACCCCTTCGATCTCCTTGATCTTCTTTCTGAGCCTTTCGGCCAAGGGAACTCCTCCCGTGCGAATCCCGACGAGGACCAGATTTTCCGAACCACGGTTGCGCTCGAGGATCTGGTGAGCGATGCGGGTGAGAGCGCGGTCTATCTCTTGCTCGCTCATGAGGAGCTTTTCTTCCATGTCACTTTTCTACTATTTTTTGAGACGCGATTCAAGGAAGGAAGACCGCCGGAAAAGGAGCCTTCCTCCGGGAAAGCGAGAATAGAGGAGCGAAAATACAAAAGTTGACGTCGTCTCCGGTCGAATTTAAATAGTCGCAAACCCCGTTTCTGGAGAAAGAAGATGGTCAAGCCGGATTTTGCCAAAACCGGAGGTCTGGTACCGGTCATCGCCCAGGATTGGCAGACGGGCGAAGTCCTCATGCTGGCCTACATGAACGAGGAGGCCTGGGAAAAAACGCTTGAGACCGGTAAGGTGCACTACTTCAGCCGCAGCCGCGGAAAGATCTGGCTCAAGGGAGAGTCCTCCGGCCACGTGCAGCTGGTCAAGGAGATCCGCCTGGATTGCGACCTGGACACGGTGCTCGTCAAGGTGGAACAGCTCGGAGGAGCGGCCTGTCACAAGGGTTATCGAAGCTGCTTCTTCCGCCGATTGAAAGACGGTGAACTCGAAGTCGCGGAAGAGAAAATTTTTGATCCCGAGGTGGTCTATGGAAAGAAAAATTAAACTCGGCATTCCCAAGGGGAGTCTGGAAAAGGCTACCATCGAGCTCTTCGGAAAGTCCGGTTGGCGCATAAACGTGCACCATCGGAGCTACTTTCCCGAGATAGACGATCCGGAGATAGAGTGCGCCATCTGTCGCGCGCAGGAGATGAGCCGTTACGTCGAGCAGGGCATCCTCGACTGCGGCATCACGGGCAAGGACTGGATCCTCGAAAACGATTCCAAGGTGGTGGTGGTCACCGACCTCATCTACTCCAAGGTGAGCAAGCGGCCGGCCCGCTGGGTCCTGGCCGTGAGGGCCGACTCGGACATCAAGGAGCTCGAGGATCTCCAGGGAAAGAAGATCGCCACCGAGCTGGTGAACTTCACCAAGCGCTACTTCAGCGAAAGGGGCATCGAGGTCCAGGTGGAGTTTTCCTGGGGAGCCACGGAGGCCAAGGTGGTCCAGGGGTTGGCCGACGCCATCGTCGAGGTCACCGAGACGGGAACGACCATCCGCGCCCACGGCCTCAAGATCATCCACGAGCTGATGCAGACCTATCCCCA
>JAADCO010000032.1 GCA_013154385.1 Thermodesulfobacteriota bacterium | reverse complement strand
AGGAGCTGATAGCGATGGATGGCTCTACCGATGAGGCGTTTGAGGCGCGGATACGGATTCCCCATGAGGCTTGGCGTAAGGAGCAGGGCAGGCTTTGGGCACTCCACGAGCGCCGCCGGTGAGGCTTCACAAGCTGATGGGCTTCCCCTTCCAGACGGAGAAGATGAGCCAGCCTCCGAGCAGAAGGATCAGGATCCACCAAAAACTTGAATTTAAACGGCTGCTTTCCATAGACTCCAATTTACTACGGGAAGCTTTTCGTTGCTAGAGGGTGCGGTTTTTGGCTAAACTGGGCGCATGAAGTGTCCAGCCTGTCAGCATCCCGAGACCAAAGTGGTTGATAGCCGGGTGAGCAAGGACGGAGCCGCCATCCGCCGGCGTCGGGAGTGTCTGGCCTGCGGTTTCCGCTTCACCACTTACGAGCGCGTGGAGATGCAGCTCCCCATGGTGGTCAAGCGCGACGGAAGGCGCGAGCCGTTTTCGCGGGAAAAGGTGATCGAGGGCATCCGCAAGGCCTGCCAGAAGCGGCCCATCAGCATGGACCAGATCGAGGCCTTTGTGAGCGAGCTTGAGCGCGAGCTCATGGAATCCGGCGAGCGGGAGATCCCCTCCACGGAGATCGGCGAACGCGTCATGGCCAAGCTCCAGGAATGGGATCAGGTGGCCTACGTGCGCTTTGCCTCGGTCTATCGGCAGTTCAAGGACGTCAAGGAATTCATCGCCCAGGTCCAGGAACTCCTCGCAAGCCAGGAGAAGAAGTCTTAACTTTTGGCGAGAGAAGCCGCAGAGGGGGAGCCATGGAAGAACTGTGCCGCTATGCGGACCCGGTGAAGAAGCAAGAGCTCATCCTGGCCCGTTTCCGCACCGACGAGATCCTCATCCCGGCCTTCCAGAGGGACCTTTCCGAGGGGCTCAAGCGCAATCTGGAGCTCGCCATCGAGCGCCTGGGTTTCCTCCATCCGGTCATCGTCTACGAGGACGAAGGGCGCTACTTCGTGATAGACGGGCGTCATCGGCTGGAAGCCATGCGCGACCTGGGCTACGAGGAGATCGTGGGCCTCATCGTGCCCCGGAAACTGGCCCATCACATCCTTGAGTTCAACACCGAGAAGCCGCCCAACGTCAAGGAGCGCTCCAAACAGGCCTATCGCCTGTTCCAGGAGTTCCTGGAAGAGGACCCCTCCACCCCGGAGGTGGACCTCTGGTCCTTCTTCAAGGAGCCGAGCTACATCACCTTTGGCTTCGTGCTCGAGGAGTTCGAACCCCGTTTTCCGGCAAGTTTCTACGAATCTCTGTTGGCCAAGATTGACCGCTTTCTCGAAGAGCCCCTTTCCGAAGCCGCGGAGGAGAGGCGCCGCCGGGCGCGCAAGCTGGTCGAGCTCAACCAGGTGGTGAACGAGACCTACGCCCGTCTGGGGTTCACCAATGCCCTCTTGAAGGGCGAGATCGTGCGCAAGGCCGTGCAACTGGCCTACGGCGTGAGGGTGCGCAAGATCGAAGACGACTTCTACGAGGCCCTGGAGCGGGTGAAGGAGGCCTGCGAGGAGCTCTCTCCCGAAGACTTCGGAGGAGCGCATGCCCTATGAACCCGATTTCCGGCCCAAACTGCGGGCCATAGACGTCTTTCCCTTCGACTGGCAGGGGCAAAAGAGCCTTCTTCTGCGCGATCCTTACGGCTACGCCGAGGGCCAACTGGTGGTGCCGGCGATCCTCGGCCCGCTCCTGGCCCGCATGGACGGTCGAAACACCCTGCGGGACCTGCAAATCGAGGCCTCGCGCCTCCTCGGGCGCCTGGTCCTCCTCGAGGAGCTCGAGGGTCTGGTGCGCTCCCTTGACCAGCACTTCTTCCTCGAGGGCGAAAGGTTCGAGGCCCTCAAGAAGAGGCTCGAGGAGGAGTTCCTCTCCTCATCCGTGCGGCCGCCCTCCCACGCGGGCAAGGCCTATCCGGCTGATCCCGAAGAGCTCAAGGGGTTTCTCGAGGGCATCCTGGCGCAGGGGCCCGCCCGCGAAGAGTACACCCCGCGCGTCATCGTCGCCCCGCACATCGACCTCACCGCCGGGGCCAGGGGCTTTGCCGCGGCCTATCGCGGCCTGCGCCTGCCAGCCGGCGCCCGGGTCGTGGTCTTGGGCACGGGGCATTTCCTCGAAAGCTTCCTTTCCCTCCTCGACAAGGACTTCGCCACGCCCCTTGGTCCGGCTCCCTGTGACCGAGAGTTCTGCAGCGCCCTGATCGAGGCCGTGGGCCCTGAGCTCTACGGCCATCTCTGGGGTCATCGGGCCGAGCACGCCATCGAGTTTCAGGTGGTCTTCCTGCGTCATCTGCTCGAAGACTTCACCATTGTCCCGATCCTTTGCGGAAGCCCGGAGATCTTCCTTCCCGAAGCCGAGGCCCTGCTCGAGAGGTTCGTGGCCGCCCTGCGCGAGCTCGCGGACGAAAGGACCTATTTCGTGGCGGGAGTGGACTTCTGCCATCTCGGCGTGCGCTACGGGGACCCCACGCCGGCAGGCGAGAAGGAAAAGGCCGAGGCCCTTGCCTTTGACCGGAAGCTTCTCGAAAGGATCCTTTCCCTCGACGCCGAGGGCTTCAAGGAGGCCCTTCTCTCCGAGGGCAATCGCCACAAGGTCTGCGGCTTCGGGCCTCTCTACGTGCTCCTGCGGGCGCTTGAAGGGCGGGACCTCCGCGGCGAGATCCTCCATCAGGAAGCCGTTGACTTCGGCCCGGGGTCCATCGTTTCCTTTGCCGCCGCGGCCCTTTACGACTAGGCCAGGAGCACGGCGATGATCCCCGTGAGGAAGATGCCGTCGAAGGTGCCGGCCCCGCCGATGCTTGCCACCGGTGCCTTGAGGCGAGGCACGTCTTTGAGATGGAGGATGTCGGCTCCGATCAGGGTGCCCAGCGTCCCGGAGATGTAAGCCACCACCGGGGCCTTTTCCGGGCTGAGGATGAGGGCCACGAGCGCGGCTACCAGAGGCGGGATGAACATGGGAATGGCAATGCCAATTCCCGGCACCGGCCGCGCCAGCTTGTAGCAGACAAAGCTCACCACCGCCGTGGCCAGGAGCGGGCTCAGGAAGAGGCCGTGCTTGATCATCAGGTAGAGCGAGATGAAGACCGGGATGATGCAGCCGCCCACGTTCACGGCGATGATGGTGACCCGCCTTTCGCGCACCTCCGGCACCACGTAGCGGATGCCGAAGAAGTTCACCACCCTCTCGGGATGGATCTCCTCTCCGTGCTCGATCTTCTTGATGGGGATGTTGATGTGGCTGCCGATGAGGGAGCCCAGGAGAAAGAAGAGGATCTGGTCTCCGGTGAGCCCGAGCTTGCTCGCGGCCACGGTGATGAGGCCCACGTGGATGAAGATGAAGAGGAAGATGACCAGAAAGAGGAAAAAGATGAAAAAGAGCAGGGCAAAGGGGCTGAAGATCATGTCGTTTGCTCCTTTATGCGCAAGAGGCGCTCCTCCGGGGAGATGATCTCGATCTCCACCCGGATGGTCCGCGGAAAGGAAAAGGGCATCCTCTCCGCCCATTCAACCACCATCACGCCTTTTTCCGCAAGCTCCGGAAGCCCCAGGTCCTCCACGTCTTCGGGTTCCAGGCGGTAGAGATCCACGTGGAAGAGGGGCACGCGCCCGGGGTATTCGTTGATCAGGGAAAAGGTGGGGCTTGAGACGTAGTAGTCTTGCGGGACGCCGAGGCCCTCGGCCAGCCCCTGGACGAAGGTCGTCTTTCCGGCCCCGAGGTCTCCGAAGAGGAGGATGACCGTCCCCGGGGTGAGCCTTTCCGCCAGTTGGCGGGCCACGGCGCGGGTCTCTTCCGGCCCCCTGGTCCTAACCTCCACCGAACTTCCTCCTGAGGAGAACCTCCCTTATGGCCTGGGGGATGGTCTCGGCCACCTCCTCAGCCCGATAACCCCAGGGCCCCCGGCGCTGGGCCAGGATGTCGGCGGAAAGCCCGTGGAGAAAGACCCCCAGACAGGCGGCGACGAAGGGCTCGTAGCCCTGGGCGAGCAGGGCCCCGATGAGGCCGGCGAGCACGTCTCCGGCCCCGCCGCTTGCCAGCCCCGGGTTCCCGCTGGCGTTCACCGCCTCCCGGCCGTCCGGGGCGGCGACCACCGTGGCCGCACCCTTGAGCACCACCACCGCGCCGGACTCGCGCGCGGCCACACGCGCGGCTTGCAGGCGGTCTTCCTGGATCTCATCCTTGGAGACCTGAAGGAGGCGGGCCATCTCTCCGGGATGCGGGGTGAGCACGCGCGGGCGCTGGGCCCGGCGGACGTGATAGAGCTGGCCGGAAAGCGCGGTGAGCCCGTCGGCGTCAATGACCAGGGGAAGGGCGAGCTCGGCCGCCAGTTTCTGGGAAAGCTCCATGGTGGCCGGATGGAGGCCGAACCCCGGGCCCAGGACCGCGGCCTTCTTGCCCGCGGCCAGCTCGGAGATCTGACCGAAGGCCCCGATGCTCAAGCTTCCCTCCGGGGTCTCCTCCGCGATGGGGGCGGTCATGGCCTCGGTGAGGGCCACCTCGAAGATGGGGTCGAGGCTTTCGGCGCAGGCGAGCGTGACGAGACCGGCCCCGCCGTGGAGGGCGCCGAGGCAGGTGAGGATGGCCGCCCCGGTCTTTCCGGTGGAGCCCGCAAGCACGAGAAGATGCCCGTAGGTGCCCTTGTGAGTGTCCGGGGCGCGCGGACGAAGCACTTGAGCCGCCCAGTCCTCGATGAGCCAGAAACGCTCGGGCGCGCGCTCCTCGATCACCTTGGCGGGCATGGAGATGTCCACCACCCGGAGTTCGCCCACGTATTCCCGCCCGGGATAGACCACCTGGCCCACCTTGGGGAGCGCCATGGTGGCGGTGAGGGCGGCGCGCACCGCCACGCCCAGGGGGCGTCCGGTGTCTGCGGAGAGCCCGGAGGGGATGTCCACGGCCACGATGGGTTTTCCGCTTGCGTTCAGGGCCTCGATCACCCGCGCGAAGCGCCCGCTGACCTCCCGGGAGAGCCCGGTGCCGAAGATGGCGTCCACCACCAAGGCGCTTTCCTTGAGGGCGTTCTCAAGGCGCGCGAGGTCGGCTTCTTCGAGCACGAAATCTAAGGGAAGACCCATCTCGCGCACGATGCGAAAGTTGACCCCGGCGTCCCCGCGGAACTTCTCCTCCGGCGCCAGAGAGACGACCCTCACCGGATAGCCGCGCTGAAAGAGATGACGGGCGATGACGAAGCCGTCTCCGCCGTTGTTTCCCGGACCGCAGACGATGAGGGTGCCGCGGGAAGCTTCGGCGGCAAACCTTTCGAGGAGGATCTCGGTGGTGCCGCGTCCGGCGTTTTCCATGAGGATGAGGCCGTGGATGCCCACCTCCTCGATGGTGAAGCGGTCAAGCTCCTGCATTTCCTTTCCGTAAACCAGTCTCATCGTCCCTCTCCTTCGATGATCACTACGGCCACGGCGTGGCTCCTTTCGTGTGAAAGTGAGACGTGGATGGCCCGGCCGCCGAGGGCCTCAAACCTCTCTTGCGCCCGGCCCTTGAG
>JAADCO010000161.1 GCA_013154385.1 Thermodesulfobacteriota bacterium | reverse complement strand
GTGGTCTTTTCCGGAGGGATAGAGACCTTTCGCAAGGCCTTAAACCACGGGGAATCTTCGCGCGGGTTCGAAGAGGTCCTGCGGCGCTTTGCCGCCTATCTCAAGGGCCGACCTCTTCCAGGAACTTCGGATGGAGATACTTGATCTCCTCAAGCCCCTTGCGTCCGGTGATCATGCTCTTTAAGGCCCCCTTCACCGCAAAGAGCGTCATGTAGAGATGGGTGATGAAGAAGGCCGTAAGGATCAGGGCGAGGACGTTGTGGATGATGAGATAGGTGCGGAGCGTGGCCACCGGGGCCTCGAACCGATAGAGATAGAACCCCGTGTAGAACATGACCACCCCGCCCACCGTGGCCAGCCAGAACCAGAGCTTCTGACCGGCGTTGAACTTGCCCGCAGGCACGGGTTCCTTCTTGCGGCTGAGATAGCCCCCGAGGGAAAGGAACCAGGAGAGGTCGTAGGAGGCCGGGAGCATGTCCCGCCACCAGATGAGGAAGAGGGGGATGATGGCGCCGAAGAACCCGAAGCCCGCCACGAGATGGAGCACGCGCAGGGTGCGCACGAAGCTTCCGGCGCCAAGGCTCTTGGCAAAGAGCACGGCGAGACCCGAGAGGAAGAGGCAGGTGAAGCAAAGGGCCGCTATCCAGTGAAAGAGCCTCGTTACGGCCCCGTAGTAGGGGACGAGCTGCTCCCCGCGGGAGAAGCGCTTGGGCCCGAAGATCAGGAAATGGAGGAGAAAGAGGCCCGAAACACCGAGGATCACCGCGAGGAAGTAGCGCTTGAAGGAGGGGACGAGCTCGATGAACTCCCGCCCCCTGGTCGGCCAGTCACCCAAGGTCACCCCGGCCAGTTGCCGGAAGAGCTCCGTGGGAGACGCGGGCCCGTAGCCGCGCAGTATCTCCGAAAACGCAGAGGTCCCCCAAACGAGCACCATCGAGACGAGCACCAAGCCGACCAGGGGCCTTCTCATGGCCATCCTCCTCCCTAGTAGATCTTGGGTGAAAGACCGCTTCCGCGCCGGGCCACCCTTTCGGCGTAGATCTTCGAGATGACCTCGGCGTCTCCGGCAAGGAGGGCCTTGGTGGCGCACATCCCCGCGCAAAGGGGCACCTTCCCCTCGGCAATGCGGTTCTGGCCGTAAAGGCGCCTTTCCTTCTCGGAGAAGGTGGGCGCCGGACCGCCGGCGCAAAACGTGCACTTGTCCATCACCCCGCGGGCCCCGAAGGGACCGGGTTTGGGAAACTGCGGGGCCCCGAAGGGGCAGGCGAGGAGACAATAGCCGCAACCAATGCAGAGGTCCTTGTTCACCAGGACGATGCCGTCGTCGCGCTTGTAGATGGCCTGCGCCGGGCAGACCGCCATGCACGGAGGGTCCGAGCAGTGCATGCAGGAGATGGAGATGCTCCGCTCCCCGGGCTGGCCCTCGTTGATGGTGATCACCCGCCGGCGATTGATGCCCACCGGCACGTGGTTTCCTTCCTTGCAAGCCACCACACAGCCGTGGCAGGCGATGCAGCGCTCGGTGTCGCAGATGAACTTCATGAGAGCCATGACGTCCTCCTTTCCGGCCCGGCCCGCAAGGGGGCCGGGCGCAAATCTCTTAGGCCTTCTTCAGGCGACAGAGCCCTTCTTTGGTCCCCTGGATCTGGGTCTTGATGTCGTAGCCGTAGTTGGTGACGATGTTTGCCGGCTCTCCGATGACGTAAGGGGCAAGGCCCTCGGGATAGTTCCCGGCGTAGGACTTGCCCATGAACATCCCGCCGAAGCTGTAAGGGATGAAGACCGTGTGCGGGTCAACCCGCTCGGTGACCTTCACCTTGACCTTGATGCGGCCGCCTTCGGGCGATTCCACCCAGACGTAGTCGCCGTCCCGGAGGCCGTGGTCGTTTGCGGTCTTCGGGTTGATCTCCGCGTAGACCTCGGGCATGAGCTCGGCGAGATACTTGTTGCTCCGGGTCTCGGCGCCGCCGCCCATGTGCTCCACCACGCGTCCGGTGATGATGACCAGCGGGAAGTCCTTGACGAGCTCGGGTTTCTGCTCGCTCTTGAACCGGGTGTAGACGCGGTAGAAGTCGGGTTTGTCCGGATACGTGGGGTACTTCTTGATGAGATCCGGCCGCGGGGAGTGAAGCGGCTCGCGATGGATGGGCACCGGATCGGGGAAGTTCCAGCAATAGCAGCGGGCCCGACCGTTGCCAAAGGGAGCCATGCCGCGTTTCAAGGCCTCGCGGATGACGTTGATGTCCGTCTTCCAGCCCGGAAACTCGGGGTATCCTCCCTGGACCTCGCTTCCCGGGTTGGCCACCGCCGCCAAGAGACTCTCCTTGCGCCCGTCAGGATAGGTGTATTCCGTGCCGAAGCGGGCGCGGAAGGGGAGGCCGCCCTTGGTCACGGGCTTGGAGATGTCGTAGAGGATGGGTGTCCCCGGATGGGTCTCCGTCCAGCAGGGCCAGGGCAGACCGTAGTATTCCCCGTCGCAGGGGCCGCCCTTGGCCTGGAGGGTGAAGAGATCGAAGGTGTGCCAGTTGTCCGTGTGCTTCTTGATGCGCTCCGGGAGCCATCCGTAGAGACCGATGGTGAGCGCCCCGCGCGCAAGCTCCCGCGTCACGTCCTCGGGGATCTTCTTGATGTTCTTGTAGAACTCGTCCGCAAAGCCGAAGCGCTTGACGAACTCCTCGAGGATCTCGTAGTCCGTCTTGCTGTCGTAGACCGGGTCCACCACCTTGTAGCGCCACTGGGCCTGGCGGCAACTGCTGGTCACCGAGCCCTCGGTCTCGTACTGGCTGGTGGAGGGCAGGAGATAGACGTTGTCCTTCTCGCACATGGCCGCGGTGACCGTGGCGAAGGGGTCGATGATGACCACGAGATCGAGCTGATCAAGGGCCTTCTTGACCTTGAAATACTGGGACTGGGAGTTCGACGAGCAACCCCAGAAGACCACGGCCTTGATCGGCGTGTACTGGTAGATCTTGTCCTCCTGGATGACCCCCTCGTACCAGCGGGAGAGGGTGAACCCCGGCTTGTGCATGTATTCCTTGCTGTGGAAGCGGGACTTGATCCAGTCGAAGTCCACGTCCCAGACCTTGCACCAATGGCGCCAGGCCTTCTCCGAGAGCCCGTAGTAGCCGGGGAGCGAATGGGAGAGCACGCACATGTCCGTGGCGCCCTGGACGTTGTCGTGCCCGCGGAAGATGTTCGTTCCCCCGCCGGAAACGCCCATGTTCCCCAGCATGAGCTGAAGGATGCAGCAGGCGCGCGTGTTCGAGCTCCCGATGTGGTGCTGGGTGATGCCCATGCACCAGATGACGGTTCCCGGGCGGTTGTCCGCGAGAAGCTTGGCGATGCGCACCACTTCCTTGGCCGGCACCCCGGTGATGTCCTCCACCACCTCCGGGGTGTAGTGGGCGGCGACCTTCTTCATCTCCTCAAAGCCCGCCACCCGCGTGCGCACGAACTCCTTGTCGTACCAGTCGTTGACGATGAGCTGGTTGATGAGCCCCATGAGGAAGGCCGTGTCCGTGCCCGGCCGGATGCGCACGTAGTCCGTGGCCTTGGCCGCAAGCTTGGTGAACCGCGGGTCAACGACGATGATGGGCGCGTTGTTGACCTCCTTGGCGTAGAGCACGTGCTGGAGCGCCACCGGATGGGCCTCGGCGGCGTTGGAACCGATGAAAAACACGAGTTTGGAATGACGAATGTCGTTGAAGTGATTGGTCATAGCCCCGTATCCCCACGTGTTGGCGACACCTGCCACCGTGGTGGAGTGTCATATACGGGCCTGGTGATCGACGTTGTTGGTCCCCCAGAAGGCGGCAAGCTTCCGCTGGAGATAGGCCATCTCCGTGGAGACCTTGGCGCTTCCGTTCCAGTGCACGGCGTCCGGGCCGTGTTTTTCGCGGATCTCAAGGAGCTTGCGGGAGATTTCGTCGAAGGCCTGCTCCCAGGAGATCTTCTTCCAGCGCCCGCCTTCGCGCTTCATGGGATAGCGCACGCGCTTTTCGCTGCGCACCATGTCAATGGCCCCGGCGCCCTTGCAGCAGTGGCCGCCGCGGGAGACGGGGTGATCGTGGGCGATCTCCTGACGCACCCAGACCCCGTTTTGCACCTCGGCGTAGATCCCGCACCCCACGGCGCAATAGGTGCAAATGGTGCGCACGATCTTGGAGCCGGGATAGGGGACCTTGGCCTCCTGGGCCTCCACCCGGCGGGAGAGCCGCCCGGAGAGGGCCAGGCCGGTAAGCCCCGCCGTGGCCGCGGCCACCTTGAGGAAGGAACGCCTGGCAAGCTTCGGGTTCAAGGTTATCTTCTGACCCTTGGGTCTTTCCGGTCGGGAAAGTATCTTTCTGGCACCCATACCTCCCTCCTTAGTCTCTCAGAGATTCGTAATAGGCGCGAAAGGCCTCGGTCTCGCGGTAGAGGATCTCGTCCCCCTCCCTTTCCGGGCCCTTGGCCTTGGCTTTCTTCGCCGCGCCCACCGCGAGGACGGCGCCGGCGGCAAAGAGCATCTGCTTGATGAAGGAACGCTTGGGTTCGTCTATCTTGTTTTTCATCTCACCCTCCTCTCTGGGTTTGGGTGCTTCAGGCCTCTTCGGACAAGAACCTCTCTTCAAGGGCAAGGAGGCCTTCGAGGAAGTCCGCCACCGCTTGAAAGAGCCCGGCCTCCTTTTCGCGCAAACTTTTCGCCACGCCCGCCACACACGGCCTAAGATAGTTATAGAATAGCTCCCTCTGGGAAATCAAATCTTTTCCGTCGCCGATGAGCGCCTCCATGAAGTCGAGGAGGAGGACCACATGGTCTTCGGGCTCCTTGACCTCCTCCCCCTTGGTGAGCCCCTCCTTTGCGAGAAAGCCGCGCAGGCGCGCAAGGCTCGGCCCAAAGGGTTTTCCGTCGAGATAGGCCGAAGCTTCGAGGGCCACGCGGTCCTCGGCAAAGGGGTCGAGGAAGAGGCGGAAGAACTCCTCTTCCATCTCCTTGGCCGAAGTCCGCGAAAGCGCTTCGCGCAGGTTTTCCACGGCCCGGTCAAAGGGCTCGAAATCAACCGCCGGAAGCTTCGCCAGGACCTCGCGAAAGACCCGAAGGCGCTCTTCGTCGGGCTCCGGGACGAAGAAGGACTTGGCCAGACGATAGAGAAAGGCCCGGGCCTCGTTTACCCTTTGCTCCTCGCTCATCTCGGTTTTTCCTCCATCAAGAGCGTAAGGACCCGACAGTCTTCACAGAGGTCCATGATCCGCAGGACCTCCTCAAAGCGGCCGAGCTCCTTGAGCTTTTCGCTCACCCGTTCCCGGCTCTTCTTGGTGCCGAAGACCTTGCCGCAGCGCGCACACCGCAGGGGCTCGTCCTTGACGAGCACTTGGCGCCCAAAGACCTCTTCGGAAAGGGTAAGACCGGGCGTAAGGGAAAGGGCCCCTTCGGGGCAGACCTTCGCGCAGGCCCCGCAGGCCACGCAGAGGAGCGGGGTCAGGGTGAGGGCGAAGTTTTCCGCATCAGCCGCCAGGGCCTCGGTCTGACAGACGTTCAAGCAGGCGAGACAAAGGGTGCAGGCTTGCGC
>JAADCO010000029.1 GCA_013154385.1 Thermodesulfobacteriota bacterium | reverse complement strand
AGACTCTGCACGAGAAACCAGATGGCCGGCACGCAGAAGAGATGGTCAAAGCGCCCCACGTAGTAGAGGAACCTCTCCCAGGTGATGGGCGGCATCAGCCGATGGTGCCAGATCTCCGAAGGCCGACTCAGGGCCTCTTCCGGCAGACGAATGGAGAGGATGTGGATCATCAGGGTGTCGAGGTTCCAGAGAAGGAAGAAGAGGAGAGAGAGCTTGAGATAGCGCCAGCCCTTTCCCTCGGGCACCGGATGTTTCCGAAGCCAGTAAAAGAAGAAGAGGATCGAGGCCGTAAAGAAGACGTGGGCCATCATGTGGACGTAGAGGCCCTCGGGTGGGCCGTGAATCTGGACGGCCCGGGCTTCAGAGGGGCAAAAGAAAAAAAGAAGACCCCAACAAACGAGCAGGAAAAGGCCCTTCACGACCTCTTCTCCTTTTCAAAGTTCGGCAATTATTTTAAATCAATTTTGGAAGCTTCCCAAAACATCTTATAATGAGCTATTTTTAAGGAGACCTTGGTCTTTGACCAGCTACCCTCGAAACGAAAACATGTTATTTTAGACGGCCCGAAACAAAACGGGATGAGAAAAATGGTGGAACAACGACCGACTCCAACGGAAAGTGAACAGCCCTTGAAGCTTGCTGAATTCGAAACCTTGGCCGAAGCGTTGGACTATGCTGCTCAGGGTCGAGCCGGATACAACTTCTATTCGGGTCGTGGCCAGTTGAAGCTGGCCCTTCCTTACCGCCAGCTCCGGGAGGAAGCGCAGAAGCTGGCCCGCAAGCTCTTGAGCCTTTCCCTGCCCCGCGGTTCCAGCGTAGCCATCATCGCCCACACGGATCCGCTCTTCATGCGCTTTTTTTTCGCCTGCCAGTACGCCGGGCTGGTGCCCGTGCCCCTTCCCATCGCCCTCCAGATCAGTAGCGCCCAGGCCTATGTCGAGCAGTTGCGCGGCCTTTTGCGCATCGCCGAGGCCAGAGCCGCCGTGGCCCCGAAGGAGTTCCTCCCCTCTCTCTCCCAAGCGGCAGAGGGTCTCGACCTGGAACTCGTGGGCGGAGCCGAAGACTTCGAGGAGCTACCGGAAAGTTCCCTCCCCCTCAAACCCCTTCAGGCCGAGGAGCTCGCCTACATTCAGTTCACCTCCGGTAGCACCCGGTTCCCGCGGGGGGTCATGGTCACCCAGCGGGCCGTCCTCCACAACCTGCACCTCATCGCCCGCTACGGAGTCAGGCGCCGGGAAGGAGACCGCGCCGTCTCCTGGCTCCCCTTCTATCACGACATGGGGCTGGTGGGGCTGGTCCTGGCCACCATGGCCTCGCAGGTCTCGGTGGATTTCTTCAGCCCCAAAGACTTCATCATGCGCCCCGGCCTGTGGCTCAAACTCATCACCCAGAATCGGGCCACGGTGTCCTTCAGCCCGCCTTTCGGCTACGAATTGGCCGTGTTGAGGCTGAAAGACGAAGACCTCCAGGACCTTGATCTCTCGAGCTGGCGCATAGCCGGAGTGGGAGCCGAGATGATCCGCCCCCAGACGCTTGAGAAGTTTGCCCAGCGTTTTGCCCGTTGCGGTTTCCACGAAAAGGCCTTTCTGCCCTGCTACGGAATGGCCGAGTGCACGCTGGCCGTCTCCTTCACCGAGCTCAACCGCGGGGCCGTGGTGGACGTGGTGGACAAGGACACCCTGGCTCCGGGTGAGAGGGTTTCCTTCCGGGAAGACGGAAAGGAGCTCGTTCGCTGTGGTCGTCCGCTTCCCGGGCTCGAGATCGAGATCCGCGACGAAATGGGTCGCCCCCTTCCGGAGGGCTACTGCGGTTTCCTCTTCGTGCGCGGCCCCAGCGTGATGCTGGGCTATCGCGGAGATCCCGAAGCCACGCGCGAGGTGCTCGACGAAGAGGGCTGGCTCAACACCGGCGACATAGCCTATCTCCGGGACGGGGAGATCGTCATCGCCGGCCGGGCCAAGGACGTGATCATCATCTACGGCCGAAACATCTGGCCGCAGGACCTGGAGCACGTGGCCGAGTCCTTCCCCGAGGTGAAGGCGGGCAACGCCTGCGCCTTTGCCATCCCCGACGAAGAAGGCAAGGACCAGGCCGTCCTCGTGGTCCAGGCCAGGGCCAAGGGCGAGGAAGCCGAGAGACTCCGGCGGGAGATCGCCGCGCGGATCAGGAGCGAGTTCGGCATAGATTGCCACGTTTTCCTGGTGCCCAAGAACACCATCGTGCGGACGACCTCCGGCAAACCGGCGCGCAGTCACACCCGCCGTCTGTGCATAGAGCGGGGCTTCGTGCCCCCTGAAATAACCAAAGAAGGCCGTCTCCGCCTGGCCAAGACGGGAGGCTGATGCCCGAAGTCATCGCCCTCACCGGGGCTACCGGTTTCATCGGTAGCCATGTTACCCATCGTCTCCTGGAAGCCGGCCACCGGGTAAAAGCCCTCGTTCGGTCTCCGCAGAAGGCCCAAGCCCTGGAGGAATCCCTGCGCAAGAAGGGGCTTCCCTCGCGCCTGGAATGGGTGCGGGGGGATCTCGACCGCCAAGAGGCCATCGAAACCCTCCTGCACGGGGCCACGAGGGTGGTCCATCTCGCCGGGGCCGTGCGCGGCAACTGGGAGGTCTTCGGCAGGGTGAACGTAAAGGGCTCCCTGCGCATCTTCTCTTCCTGGAACCCCCGCACTCCCCTCCTCCACATCTCCTCCTTGGCGGCAAGGCATCCCTATCTTTCCCCCTACGCCACGAGCAAGAGGATGGCCGAAGACTTCCTGAAGGAGCTAAAGGGCCCCTGGACGATCTTCCGCCCGCCGGCGGTCTACGGCCCCGGAGACAAGGAGCTCTCGCCCCTCATCCGGCTCCTGTGGAGGGGGGTCGTGCCCGTCTTCGGGGAGAAGAGGCATCGGTTCTCCATCATCCACGTCGCGGACCTCGCCGAGGCCGTGTGCCGCTGGGTCGAAAGGCCCCCGGAACAAAGGCTCTACGAACTGCACGACGGAAAGCCCGGTGGTTACTCCTGGGAGGAGATCGCCGAGATAGCGGCCCGCCTGCGGGGAAGACCCGTGAGGTATCTCAAGGTTCCCCAGACACCCCTGCGCCTCCTCGGGCTTGCCAATCTGTATCTCGCGCGGTTCTTCGGGCACACGCCCATGTTGACCCCGGGAAAGATCAATGAACTCTTCCATCATGACTGGGTTTGTGATAACACCCCCATTGAAACGGAACTGGGTTTCCAGCCGCACTTCGACCTGGAAAGAGGTTTACGTTCGTTGATGGTAAAGGTTTAATTGGGGCCATGAACCGAGACGAGATCCTGCGAGACGTAGAGAAGCTTTTGCGAGAGGTTTTGTCCACCCAGGCGGAAATCAAGCCGGAAACCCGGCTCGAAGCCGATCTAGCCATTGATTCCCTGAGGGCCATGGAGCTGTTGGCGGCGGTGGAGGACCATTTCGACATCTCCATCCCCATCAACGTGCTCAACGAGGTGCAGACCGTTGAAGATCTAGTTGATCAAATCCAAAAACTCTTGGCCGAGGGTTAAATGGGTATCTTCGACAAATTTCATCGCCTTGCACGCTCCCTGGAAGAGGTCCGCGCCAACTTTGGAAACTTCAACGTGGTCATCGAAAGGATCCTTTCCCCCACGCGGGCGGTGGTCAACGGGCGGGAAGTGATCCTCGCGGGCACGAACAACTATCTCGGCCTCACCTTCGACAAAGAGTGCGTGGAAGCCGCCTGCCGGGCCATCCAGGAAGAGGGCACCGGAACCACCGGCTCCCGCATGGCCAACGGCACGTATCACAGCCATCTGGTGCTGGAAAACGAGCT
Organism: Thermodesulfobacteriota bacterium; assembly: GCA_013154385.1. GTDB lineage: Bacteria > Desulfobacterota > Thermodesulfobacteria > Thermodesulfobacteriales > Thermodesulfatatoraceae > JAADCO01. The sequence goes on along the minus strand of JAADCO010000029.1, from coordinate 1,738 downwards.
TTCGTCCTTCTTCGGCAAGTCCCACACCATCGTCTTCACCACCGGCTATGCGGCCAACCTGGGAGTGCTCTCCACCCTGGTGAACCGGGAAGACGCGGTCATCCTCGATGCGGATTGCCACGCCAGCATCTACGACGGTTGCCGGCTGGGAGGGGTGCCGGTCTATCGTTTTCGGCACAACGATCTGGACGATCTCGAGAAGAAGCTCCGGCGCCTGCGGGAAAAAGACCCCCAGATGAACCTCCTCGTGGTCGTGGAGGGGCTCTACAGCATGCTCGGGGACCGCGCGCCGCTGGCGGAGATAGCCGCTCTCAAGGAGAAGTACGGGGCCTATCTCCTGGTGGACGAGGCCCATTCCCTCGGGGTCCTGGGGGACAAAGGCCGCGGGCGAGCCGAAGAGGCCGGCGTGGAGGACAAGGTGGACTTCATCGTGGGGACCTTCAGCAAGAGCCTTGCCTCCATCGGCGGCTACTGCACGAGCGATCACGAGGGGCTCGACCTCCTGCGCTACGCCAGTCGGCCCTACGTCTTCACGGCCTCGCTCTCTCCCGCCAACCTGGCGGCGGCCCGAACGGCCCTGCGCATCCTCCAGGAGAGACCCGAGCTCAAGTCCCGCCTGTGGGAAAACGCCCATCAGCTTTACGGAAGCCTTCAGGAGATGGGGTTCGAACTCGGTCCGGAACCAAGCCCCATCGTGGCGGTCCGCTTCCGCGAACCGGAAAAGGCCCTCTCGGTGTGGCGCGGGCTCCTCGAGAGGGGGATCTACGTGAACATGGTCCTTCCTCCGGCCACACCCGACGGCAGCGCCCTCCTGCGGGCCAGTGTTTCCGCCGCCCACAGTCCGGAGGAGATCTCCCGGATCATCGAGGCCTTTTCCGCTTTTGCCCCGTAAATGCACCTCGGTGTCTTCCTCTACGGTCTCACCGGTGGCGGAGCCACCAGACGGGTGCTCACCCTGGCCAAGGGCTGGGCCGAAAGGGGCCATCGGGTTGACCTGGTGGTGGTCGAACCCCGCGGACCGCTGGCGGAGGAAACCGAGGGGCTTCACCTGGTGCCCCTTGACTTCGGCCGCTTCGAGAAACCCCTGCGCCGCCTGCCGCGCCGCTGGCGTCTCTTCTGGAGCCGCTTCCCCCTGGCCGGCTATCTGCGCACGGTCCAGCCGGACCTCCTGCTCTCCGCGGCCAACCACGCCCATCTCCCGGCCCTCGCCGCCAAGAGGATGGCCCGCTCCCGGGTTCCCCTGGTGCTTCGCCTCAGCAATCATCTGTCGGGAAGCGCGAGGGGAGGCGCAGGGCTCAAGAGGTTCTGGAACTCCCTGCGCCTCGGCATTATCAAACACCGCTATCGGGAGGCGGACTTCGCCATCGCCGTGTGCGAGGACGTGCGGAGGGACTTCCTCGCCCTCGTCCCCTACCCCCGCGCCCAAACAGCGGTGGTCTACAACCCCATAGAGATAGAGCGCATCCGCCGCCTGGCCCGGGAAGAGGTGCCTCATCCATGGTTCCATCCCAAAGAAACACCCATCATCCTGGGTGCCGGACGCCTCTCGCCCCAGAAGGACTTTGCGACCCTCATCCGGGCGTTCGCCGTGCTTAAAGACCGCACCCCGGCGCGCCTGATCATCCTCGGCCGGGGAAAGCAGAAAAGGGCCCTCGAAAAGCTCGTAAGGAAACTTGCGCTTGAGGACCGCGTGGATCTCCCCGGGTTCACCCTCAACCCCTGGGCTTACATGGCCCGG
>JAADCO010000001.1 GCA_013154385.1 Thermodesulfobacteriota bacterium | reverse complement strand
ACTTTTTCAAAGCTCCGCCTGGTTTTCTGATTGGTCTCATTATTATTTTGTCGCCCACCATCTCTATCTCCACCAGGTCGCTCCCAAGCCTTTTCCTCAAGCTCGCGGGTATCGTAACCTGGCCCTTAGAAGTAATCTTTGCCGTAAACATATTACGTTCTCCCCATTGCCTTACTTTAGCCCAGTGTAAGAAACAGAATTAAAGAAGTCAAACGCAGCTTAAGTGCACGCCATTTTTAGCAAAATATTCAAGCTTTCTGGAAAAGAAAATCTGGCTTTAACCTGCTTTCTTGCTTTTTATCGGCCCTCCAAACTTCAGGAATATATCCTTGAGGACTTCTCAGGAATATATCCTTGAGGACTTCTACGGAATTGAGGTCCACGGTGTAAATCCTTCGCCTGAGGCCCAGGGCAAAACCAGTGTTAGCCCTCTTTGCTGGCCTTGGTCCTTGCCGCGCGGAGTTTCTTCTCCACTTTGGCGCGCAGGGGGTTGTCCTTGGGGAGGGCGCGGTAGGCCTGCTCGAGATGATAGAGGGCTACCTTTGAATCGCCCTTGAGCTGAAAGTGGGCGGCGAACTGGTAGTGGGCCTCGCCTTCGCGCCCCAAAGCCGCGTAGAGACGCCCGAGATAGTAGTGGAACTCGGGGTCGTCTTCCATGACGGGCTTGAGCTCCTCGTAGAGGGCAAGGGCCTTCTTCAGGTCTCCCGTCTCCTGATAGCACTTGGCGAGCAGGAACTTGGCGCCCTTGCGATACGGATAGCGCTTCACGAACCATTCAAGGAGCGGGCGGGCCTCCTGATAGCGACCGGCTTCAAAGTAGATCTGCGCCAGATCGAGACGGAAGTCGTCTTTCTCGGGAAGAAGCGAGATCACGTATTCCATCTCGCGCACGGCCTCCTCGAAGCGCCGCAGGCGCGCCAGGGCCAGGGCCAGGCCGTAGTGGAGGAGCGGATCCTGGGGGCTCTTGCGCAGTTCTTCGCGATAGCGCACCACCAGGCTCCCCGGATCGTGCGTGATGACCTTCACCCTCACCTGCACGCGGCGCAGGCGGAAAGGGTCAGGACGATAGGTCACGCGGGGATGGAAGTGTTCGATGAGGGCCTCGAGATAGGTGATCCGCTCCGGCGTGCTGGGATGGGTCAGGAGATAGCTCGGGATGTTTTCGGAGAGCAGCCAGCGATGGCGAATGATCTTGTTGAAGACCTCGATGAAGCCGCGGGGGTCGTAGCCTGCGGCGGTGAGATACTGGAAACCCAGGCGATCCGCCTCTTCCTCGTCCACGCGGCTGTAGGAAAGGGCCTTGGTGGCCGCCAGGGCGCTTGAGGTCACGGCGATGGCCTGCCCGGCCTCGCCCCTTCCCAGGAGCAGCCCCACGATGGTCACCGCCGCGGTGGCCAGGTTGAGACGGGTGAGCTTCTCCATGCGTTTGGCCAGATGACGGGCCTGCACGTGGGCCAGCTCGTGGGCGATGACGCCGGCGAGCTCGTCCTCCCGGTCTATCACCTCAAGGAGCCCGGTGTTGACGAAGACCAGCCCTCCGGGCACGGCAAAGGCGTTCAGGGAATCGTCCTTGATGACGAAGAAGCGGAAGGGAAAATAGTGCGGGCCGATGTGGGCCACGATACGGCGCCCCACTTCCTCCACGTAGCCCACCACTTCCGGGTCCTCGACGAAGACGGCCTCCTTGCGGATCATCCGGAGCACACGCCGACCGAGCTTTCCCTCCTCCTCGTGGCTCATGAGGGAAAGAGCTGGGGAGGCAAGTAGGAGAAAGATCAGGGAGAGGACCAAGAAGCGTCTCATCGGTTCTCCAAAAAGGGCTCTTAGGAAAAGTATAACCACAAGGTCTTCATCCTGCACAAAAACAAAAAGGGGCGGCCGAAGCCGCCCCTTTTGAAGCCTATTTCAGCGGCGCTTAGAACTCAGGGGCCGGAGGCGCACCAGCACCCTTTTCCTCTTTCGGCTTCTCCGCCACCATGGCCTCGGTGGTGAGCAAGAGGCCAGAGATGGAGGCGGCGTTCTGAAGCGCCGTCCGGGAGACCTTCTTCGGGTCAATGATACCCGCGGCCATGAGGTCCTTGATCTCGCCGGTAGCGGCGTCGAACCCCACCGGGCCGCTTTCCGCCTTCACCTTCTCCACGATGATGGAGCCCTCGTATCCGGCGTTGGCCGCGATCTGACGGAGAGGCTCCTCGAGAGAACGGCGGATGATGTTCACGCCGTGCTTCTCGTCGCCCTCGACCTCGACCTTGTCCAAGGCCGGGATGCAGCGGATGAAGGCCGTACCACCACCGGGCACGATACCCTCTTCCACCGCGGCCTTGGTGGCGTTGAGGGCGTCTTCCACACGGGCCTTCTTCTCTTTCATCTCGGTCTCGGTGGCCGCACCCACGTAGATGACCGCTACGCCACCGACGAGCTTGGCCAACCGCTCCTGGAGCTTCTCGCGGTCGTAGTCAGAGGTGGTCTCCTCGATCTGCGCGCGGATCTGACGCACGCGGGCCTCGATGGCCTCCTTGGAGCCCGCACCGTCAACGATGGTGGTGTGCTCCTTGTCCACGATGATCCGGCGCGCACGACCGAGCTGGTCGAGCGTGGCGTTCTCGAGCTTGAAGCCGAGCTCCTCGGAGATCACCTGGCCGCCGGTGAGGATGGCGATGTCCTCGAGCATGGCCTTACGGCGCTCACCGAAGCCAGGAGCCTTCACCGCGCAGCACTGGAGCACGCCGCGGATCTTGTTCACCACGAGCGTGGCCAGGGCTTCGCCCTCTACGTCCTCGGCGATGACGAGGAGCGGCTTCCCGGAACGAACCACCTGCTCCAGGATGGGCAGGAGGTCCTTCATGGAGCTGATCTTCTTGTCGTAGATGAGGATGTAAGCATCCTCAAGCACGCACTCCATCTTGTCCGGGTCGGTCACGAAGTACGGGGAGATGTAGCCCCGATCAAACTGCATACCCTCGACCACTTCGAGGTAGGTGTCGAGGCTCTTGGACTCCTCGACGGTGATGACACCTTCCTTACCTACCTTGTCCATGGCCTCGGCGATGATGTTTCCGATGGTCGGGTCGTTGTTGGCGGAGATGGTCGCCACCTGGGCGATCTCCTGCCGATCCTTACAGGGCTTGGCGATCTTTTCGAGCTCCTTCACCACGGAGTCAACCGCCTTGTCGATGCCCCGCTTGAGGGCCATGGGGTTGATGCCCGCGGTGACGAGCTTGGTGCCCTCACGGAAGATGCTCTGCGCCAGGATGGTCGCCGTGGTGGTTCCGTCACCAGCTACGTCGCTGGTCTTGGAGGCCACCTCCTTGACCATCTGGGCACCCATGTTCTCGAACTTGTCCTCGATCTCGATCTCCTTGGCGACGGTAACACCGTCCTTGGTGATGGTCGGAGACCCGAAGGCCTTTTCGATTACTACGTTACGGCCCTTGGGACCGAGGGTTACTTTTACGGCGTCAGCCAGCTTGTTTACACCGGAAAGCAAGGCTTCACGAGCCTTCTCGGCGTAAAGAATTTCCTTCGCAGCCATACTCTCTCCCTCCTTTCAAGGATTTTTTTCGCTGGAATTAGTCCTCAATGATGGCGAGCACGTCGTCTTCGCGCATGATGAGATATTCTTCACCTTCGATGTTCACTTCGGTGCCGGCATATTTCCCAAAGAGGATGCGATCCCCTTCCTTAACGGTAAGAGGCATCTTCTGGCCGTTCTCAAGGATGCGGCCGTCTCCTACGGCGATTACCTTACCCATGATGGGCTTCTCCTTGGCCGTGTCAGGAATGATGATCCCACTCTTCGTCCGCTCCTCCTCTTCCATACGCTGCACGAGAATGCGGTCGTGAAGCGGCTTAACTTTCATGTTCACCCCTCCTTTTCAATGGATTTGTTAGCACTCGCCTTCGTCGGCTGCTAATATAATCATGCGTGATCCGGTGGCAAGGGGTTTTCCTCAGGTTTTTTGGAGGAGCGCCCGCCAGAGGGAAACAACCAGGAACGCCACGGAAAGAGTAAAGAAAACCGGCAAATTCCCCACCATTTGGCTCGAGAGGTGAAAGGCCTTCAAGACCACGGGCAGGAACAAAAAGATGCCGAAGAGGACGAGCTCGAGGATGAGGAAGGTCTTGATGAAGACGGAAAGCTGCTTCCGAAACTGCCATTCCCGGCGCAGCTCCTTCTCCATGGCCTGGAGAGAAGAGACCCGGTCCGCAATGGACCGGAGCTTGTTGTAGGCCGTGCGTAGTTGGCGGGGGTTCACCTTGAGGATCTCGTTGAGCTTTTCGATGTCTTCTTCCAGAGCGGCCAGTTGCTGACCGAAGCGGTTATTCTCGTCCTTGTAAGGAAAGCGCCTCCAAAACTCCTTGAGCTTGGCCGCTTCGGCGGCGTATTCCCGCAGGCTCTCCCGGATCTTCTTCGTCTGCCGAAAGAGATAGCCCTGAAGCTCAAGAGAGAGGTCAAAGGCCCGCTTCTCCGCGAGGAGGAGATCAATGAAGCCGCCTTCGTAGACCTTGCGGCGGATCTCGGCGAGCGCCTCTTCGAACCTCTGCACCTCTTCCTCGGGCAGCGCCCGGAGCATGGGGCGCAGGGCGTCCTCGGCGCTCGCCAGACGCGAGAGGGCCTGGGCCTGCCTTTCCTCGAAGGTTTCAAGGAGGATCTTCTCCACCTCTTCGGCCAGCGGCAGGAAGCGCCCCTCCAGAAAGAAGGCCGGAAGGGCCATGGGTTCGTTGACCAGTTGCCTTATCCGCGGAAGCACGTGTTCGCGGGCGAACTTGACCTCCATGGTGGTCAGATGGAGCTTGGCCGGCCAGAAACTCCGGTCCCTCTTCAGGGCCTCCTTGTAGTGCTCCTCGGCCTCGAAGTACTTGCGCTCGCGCTCGAAGATCCAGGCCTTGAGAAAGAGGAGATAGGCCTGAAGGAGCGGGGTCTCCGCACGACTCCTGGCATTTTCCACCTGATAGAGGGCCTCGTTCACGTCTCCGCTAAGCATGGCCAAAAAGGCGAGCCCCAGGTGGGGCCGCGGGTCCTTCGGGCCCTGCGCGGCCTCGAAGCGCTCTTTCGCCTGGGCCAGGTCGCCGGAGCGCAGGGCCTCCAGGCCGAGGAAAAGATTTCCGCCCTTCTCGAGCCCGGGCTTCACCGAAAGGCCGTCCCAGGAAGTGGCCGTGGTGGTGAAGAGATGGCGCAGGAAGGCCGGTTTGAAGTAAGGATAGCGGCCGCAAAAAAGGCCCACGTCCTTCCCCTCCGCAAGGAGGCCGTTCAGCTTCTCGGCCAGGGCCTGGGGACGCTGGCGGAGGAGCTCTTGGATGACCAGGAAGGGGTCCCTCTCCTTGAGGGTGGGACACTGCCGGGCCGGATGCCAGCGCAGGCCACAGAAAGGACACGGGGCGTGGGTCCCCACGAGGAGGAGGTCCCGAAAGTGGAAGAGAAGGTTGTTCCCCGTCTCCGTGGAGGGCAAGACGAGCTCCACCCATTGCCGCCAGGGCCTTAGCTGGACCAGGAAGGGAAAGGAGGAAAGTCGGCCGGAAAGCCCCTTGGCCTCTTTCTGGTCGAGATAGATCCGTCCGGGGCGAAAGTGGTTCTCCCCCCGCGCGTCGCGGGGCACCAGGCTCACGGGCAAAGGGAGGGAAA
>JAADCO010000173.1 GCA_013154385.1 Thermodesulfobacteriota bacterium | reverse complement strand
GTTTAGAAACTTATAAGGTGATGGCCGGAGGTTTCAAACCGAAACTTGCGAATTTTTTTGGAAAAAAGGGTTAAAGGATTTAGACCAATCGGTCGAAAATGAGGCCCAGATGGTGGCATGGACCGTCCCGAAAGAGGAGATAGGCTTGAAGACCATGACGCCAAAACACATCGAACTTCGGAGGCGGAGTTGACCGGGCGCGGTATCTTCTATGTTGACCCACAAGGGGAACTTGTTCCCTCGCCGGTTTGACGAAGAAACGCGGAGGCTCTGGCGGTAGAGGATAAATCTTCAATTTTTAAGTTCCCCACTCTCATGGCCCGAAATGGTAGTTAAGAGAGGACACGGGCCATGAATGTTTACCTACGTAATCTCCATCATGTAGTAAGAACATACAGCCGTCAAGCCGGACGCAAGTCTCTCTGGGGGCGGCCCAAGGATCCGCAGGACAAGCTCTTTATTTCGGAAGAAGGAAGACGTATGGTTCAAGAAATGGCCCGGAGGATCAAGCAGTACCGCACGGAGGAATCTCCGGGGCAGGGGCAGAGGCGGCTCGTTTTCAAGGTCTTTGATTCCGAAAACGGGGAGGAAATCCTGAGGGAGATCCCCTCCGAGGAGCAAGGCAAGATCCTCGAGAGATTGGTCGCTAAAATCATCGGCAAAGGAGAGGGCAAATGAAAGTAGAAAATCTATATCAACGCTTTGCTGTTCAGAACACCGAACAGGTAAAGCAGAGCCAAAACGAGACGGCCAAGTCGGGGGCCCAGGTCCAGGAACGGGCTCAAAATCGCGATCGCGTGGAGCTTTCCTCCACGGCCCGCGAGATGAAGAAGATCGAGTCCGTGCTCGAGACCACTCCCGACGTGCGCGCCGACAAGGTCAAGGCCATCAAGGAACAGATCGAGGCCGGTACCTACAAGGTTGATTCCAAGAAGGTGGCCAACGCCATGCTGGCCGACCTTCTGAAAGACCTGGCTTAAACCACCATCCCCCTCCTTCCCAGCCAGCAGGGGGCCGTCGGAGGCCCCCTTTTTTATTTTTTATCGGTTTTTTCGATCAATCGGTTAGAAAGTTTCGTTAAAAATGGTTGATGTTTTTGGCCTTTAGCGCCCTTCCCAGGCGGCGCGCAGGCGGTCGTAGACCTCAGGGGGCACGAAGAGGTCGCCCTTGCCCGTGCCCAGGGCGATCTCGGGTTTGTTGTCCCCGTGAAAGTCGCTCCCACCGCTCACCAGGAGGCCGAACTCCTCGGCGAGCTCCAGGCAGAAGCGGGTGTAGTCCCGGTCGTGGTCCGTGTAGTAGGCCTCGATGGCGTCGAGGCCGTATTCCTTGAGCTCGCGGACGTAGTCCCGCACCCCTTCGGGGGGGAGCTTGAGATAGTACGGATGGGCAAGGGAGGTGAGCCCCCCGGCCTCGTGGATGATCTCAAGCGCCTCCTTGGGCGACAGGAGGGCCTTGGGCACGTAGGCGGGTTTGCCCTTGCCGAGGAACTTCTCGAAGGCCTCGTCGAAGTCCTTGACCACACCCTTCATGACCAGGAGCTTGGCCATGTGGGGCCGGCCGATCTCGCCGTCTCCGGCAAGCGCCCTCAGCTCCTCTTCGCTGATCTCGATGCCCAGCTCCCGCAGCTTGGCGATCATCTTCTTGTTGCGGTTGGCCCGGGCCTCGTGGAGGGCCTGGAGGGTCTCGGTGAGGCGCGGATGGCGGTAGTCGAAGAAGTACCCCAGGAGATGACAGTGCCCGGGGCCGTCGAACTTCACGCTTATCTCCACGCCGGGGACGAACCGCATCCCCGTGGCCTTGGCGGCTTCGTGAGCCTCGGCCAGGCCGGCTACGGTGTCGTGGTCCGTAAGGGCCAGGGCGTAGAGCCCCAGGTCGTGTGCCTTTTGCACCAGAGCGCCAGGGGTGAACGTGCCGTCGGAGGCCGTGGAATGTGTATGCAAATCAATGCCGTTTCTCATTAATCCTCTCCTTCGCTGCTTGACTTAAAACTTCCGTTAAAGGTAAGAGATTTTATATCTTAATCGAGGAGGGTGTCATGGCCGAGATAAAAACTATTCTGTTCCCCACGGATTTTACCCAGGCTTCGGAGAGGGTGCTCCCTTACGCCCGTTATCTGGCGGAGAAACTCGAGGCCAAGATAATCGTCCTTTTCGTGGTCGAAGAGCTGGCCAAGTATGCCCACTTCTACGTGCCCCACAGTGCTTTGGACAACCTGGAGGCCGAGCTCATGGAATCGGCCAAGAAGAAGATGGAGATCTTCATGGAGGATCACTTCTCCGACTTCCCTCAGGCGGAATCCCTGGTCCTCCGGGGCGACGTTCCCGAAGAGATCGTCAAGACCGCCGAGGAGAAGAACGTGGATCTCATCGTCATGGGAACCCACGGCCGCAAGGGGCTCGAGAAGATCCTCCTCGGTAGCGTGACCGAGCGGGTGATAAAGAAGGCCCCTTGTCCGGTGATGACCGTCAACCCCCACCGTATTAGAAAGTAACCTTACCGAGACGAAAACCTATCGGGAGGTAAGAGGGAAGATGGAAGAGGCGAAGATTGTTGTCGTAGGCGCTGGTCCGGCGGGTATCGCCACGGCGGTGGAAGCCAAGGCCGCGGGCATAGAGCCCGTGGTCGTCCTGGAGAAGTCCGACAAACCCTGCGAAACCATCCACAAGTACTATCATCCCGGAAAGCGCGTTGATCCCGTCTATCGCAAGGTGAAGGTGGAACCCATCGGGATCTGTCGCTTCGACACCTGCACCAAGGAAGAGTTCCTGGAGCTCATGGAGCGCTACATCAAGGAATACGATCTCGACGTTCGCTACTGGCACGAGGTCCACAAGATCGAGCGGGAAGGCGACTGTTTCGTCGTCCACGCGGGAAAGGACACGGTGATCAAGGCCCCGGTGGTGGTGATCGCCATCGGTATCTTCGGCCGGCCCAACAAGCCCCGGTATCCCATCCCCAAAGAGGTGAAGGACCGGGTCTTTCTGGGCACCCAGGCCGAACTCCCGGAAAACTTCAAGAAGGTCCTCGTGGTGGGTGGCGGAGACTCCGCGGCGGAAACGGCCTGTTTCCTGGCGGACAAGGGGGCCCAGGTCTATCTCTCCTATCGCCGGCCCCAGTTCTTCCGCATCAACGAGACCAACATGGCCGAGCTCGAAAAGAGGGTCAAGGAAGGGAAGATCACCCTCATGATGAACACGGACATCGAGGGTCTCGAACCGGCCCCCGAAGGCGTGCAGGTCAACTTCAAGGACGGCCAGAAGATGGTCTTCGACGCCATCTTCTACTGCCTCGGCGGCAGCACGCCGGAGAACTTCCTGCGCTCCATCGGGGTGGAGATGGACGGAAAGCGCCCCAAGGTGGACGAATACTACGAGACAAACGTCCCTGGCCTTTTCCTGGCCGGAGACTTAGTTTTTGAGAAGGGAAGCATCATGGCCGCTTTCAACTCCGCCCACAAAGTGGTGGAAGGGATCAAGAAAAAGCATGCCGCTCGTCTCGAGCGTGGTTGTTAATGCCGGAAAAGGAAAAGAGCTACTGCCTTGAGGAGCGGCTCCTCTCCAGCCCGGAGCTGCTCCACGGTATCATCCAGACGGCTACGGACGCCATCGTAGCCATCGACGCCCAACATCGAATCATCCTCTTCAATCGCGCGGCGGAGCAAATATTCGGCTACCGGGTGGAGGAGGCCCTGGGCCAGGACCTGGGGATCCTCCTCCCGGAAGGCGTGGCCGAGAGGCATCGCACCTACGTGGAGGAGTTCCTCCGCACCGGAGAGTCCCCGGTGCTCGGCCGCATCATGGAAGGGCTGGCGCGGCGCAAGGACGGCTCGCTCTTCCCCGTGCAGATCTCCCGCTCCGCCACCAAGTTCGACGACTCCTGGGTCTTCACCGCCATCGTGCGCGACATGTCCCTGCAGAAGGAGATGGAAAGGCGGCTCCTTGAGAGCGAAAAGCTCGCCGCCGTGGGGATGGCGGTCTCGCGCATCGTCCACGAGATCAAAAACCCCCTCATCGCCATCGGGGGCCTCGTGCTTTCCCTCTACAAGAAGGAAGACCGCCCGGAGCACAAGCGCAAGCTCGAGCTCATCCTGCGCGAGGTGGAGCGCCTGGAGAAACTCCTCTACGACATCAGCGACTTTGCCAAGCCCCTTTCCCTGGAGCTCAAGGACACCGATCTGGTGGCCCTCTGCCAGGAGTCGCTCGAGGTCTATCGGCCCCGCCTGGAGGAGGCGGGCATCAAGGTGCGTCTCAAGAGCGACGAGAAGGAGATCCGGGCCATGGTGGACGGCGAACGCCTGAAGGAGGTCCTCTTCAACCTCTTCGAAAACGCCCTCGAAGCCATGGCCGATTCCGGCGGGGAGCTCGAGCTCGAGATCAAGCGGGAAGGGGACCGGGTGCTCATCTACGTGCGCGACACCGGCCCCGGCATCCCGGAAAAACTCCTGCCGCAGCTCTTCACACCCTTTTTCACCACCAAGAAGAAGGGCACGGGGCTCGGGCTTTCCATCTCCCGCAAGATCGTCGAGGCGCACGGCGGGAACATTCGGGCGCGCAACTGGGAACGCGGCGCCGAATTCATCATCGAGCTCCCTCTGAGACCACCCCAGACAGTTTCTTCCTGAGCCGCTCCCCGGCCGCACGATACGCAGCGGGAAAGAGCCCGGCGGCGGCCTGGCGCGCCTTTTCCGTGGGCAGGAGCCGGATGACCCGGTCGAGCTGGCGGCAGTCCTCGTAGGAGAGTTCGCCCACGAAGAGGCGCCAGAAGAGCTCGTTGGTGAGATGCGGAAAGGGCTCTTCCTCAGAGGGCTTGAGCTCGTCCTTTTCGATGAGCTTGATGTAGACCAAACTGCGGGCCGCAAGCAGGTCTTCGTCTATCTCCCGATGCCGCCCGGCGAACAGATAGTACGAAGTGAGGCCGTCGCCGGGGGAGGGCAGGAAGCGGGAAAGCCCGCGCGCCTTGGTGGCCTCGAGGAGGAGGTTCTTCACCCGTAGCTTCCAGCCGGAGGGGAGCCCCCGGGCCAGGAGATAGACGAGCTTGATGTGGATGTAGCCCGCCTCCACGTAAACCGAAGACGGCGAGAGACGCCTGAGGCACTTGAGGATCTCCTCCGCGCGCATCTCGTCCCGCAGGGCAATGCGCCGGGCGTCGGCCCGGGCGAAGTCCTTGATCTTGGTGACGAGGGTCTCGAAGTCCCCGCCCATGGCCGCGTAGTAATCAAGAAGCTTGCCGAAGGTCTCGTGCTCCATCTCGTAGACGCGGGCGAGGTCCGGAAGGCGCCTTACCTTTTCGGCGGAAAGCCCCTCGTCGAGGAGCCGGCGGATGGTGATCCATCTTTCGAGATAGGGCTCGATCTGGCAGAAGGTCTTTCCGCGGGCGTAGAGCCTCTGGAACTCCCGACAGGCGGCCTTGGCGTATTCGGGAAACCCCGCCTCGCTCTCTTCGACGTATCTCTCGATTTCGAGTTCTCCGCGAAGCATCTCGCGGAAGCCGGCCTCCGGAGGCTCCTCGAGCACGATGACCTCGTGGCCCTCCATGAGCCGAATGGTCTCCGGCAGGAACTCAAGCCGATGAGGGGTAAGACCAACGGTAAGCCAGGGCATCGTGCGGGTCCTCGAGAAAGGTCTTAAGCAGCCTTACGGTGGCGGAAAGGTC
>JAADCO010000055.1 GCA_013154385.1 Thermodesulfobacteriota bacterium | reverse complement strand
CTTTTCCCGACAAAAAAGCTTTTGTTTCCCTGGCCAAAGAACACAATCTCGTGCCCGTCTTCCAGGAAGTCCTCGTGGACATGGAGACCCCTATCTCCCTCTTCTACAAAGTCTTCGTGGGGCACTACGGTTTCCTGCTCGAGAGCATCGAAGGCGGCGAGAAATGGGCACGTTACAGCTTCATCGGGGTCAATCCCTTCCTCGTCTTTCGTAGCCGAGATCGGGAGATCGCCCTCCTTGATCGTCACGGAGAGAAACGTTTCTGGAGTGAGAACCCGCTCGAGGACTTGCGCAAGCTCCTCGCGCGTTTCAAGGCCGCCACCCTTCCGGAACTGCCCCGATTTTTCGGCGGGGCGGTGGGGTTCGTCTCCTACGACATGGTCCGTTTCATGGAACGCCTCCCCGCCACCCTCCCCGAGACCACGGGGTTTTCCGACGTGCATCTCATGTTCCCCGAGATCCTCCTCATCTACGACCGCCTGCGGCACAGCCTTCTCGTGGTCTACAACGCCCGTCTCGATGAGGGGAACTCCCCGGAGGCGGTCTACGACCGGGCCCTGGCCGAAATCGAGGCCATGGTCCGTCGGGTGAGAGGGCCTCTCATCTATCCTCCGGCCACGCCGCCCAAGGAAGAAACCATCCTTGCTCCGGAGATCAGCCGGAACCGCTTCCACGAAATGGTCAAGAAGGCCAAAGAATACATCCAGGCCGGAGACGTGATCCAGGTGGTGCTCTCACAACGTTTTTCCGGAGAAAACCATCTTCGTCCGTTCGACATCTACCGCGCCCTGCGCAAGATAAACCCTTCTCCCTATCTCTTCTATCTCCGCCTGGGGGACGAGACCCTCATCGGTTCCTCTCCGGAGATCCTCGTCCGGCTCGAGGAAGGCACCATCGAGGTGCGTCCCATCGCCGGCACCAGGCCGCGCGGGCGCACGGAAACCGAAGATCAGGCCCTCGCCGAAGATCTCCTCCACGATCCCAAGGAGCGCGCCGAACACCTCATGCTCGTTGATCTCGGGCGAAACGACGTCGGACGCGTGGCCACCTACGGCAGTGTGGAGGTGCACGAGCTCATGGTCATCGAGCGCTATTCCCACGTGATGCATCTCGTTTCCGGCGTGCGGGGCGATTTGGCTCCGGGAAAGGACATGTTCGACGTGCTCAAGGCCACCTTCCCCGCGGGCACGGTCTCCGGTGCCCCGAAGATCCGCGCCATGGAGATCATCGAGGAGCTGGAGCACGCCCGCCGCGGACCTTACGCCGGAGCCGTGGGATATTTCGGTTTCTCCGGCAACATGGATCTCTGCATCGCCATCAGGACTCTCTTTCAAAAGGGCACGCGCCTCTATCTCCAGGCCGGCGCCGGGATCGTGGCTGACTCCGATCCGGAACGCGAGTTCCAGGAGACCATCAACAAGGCTCGCGGTATGATTAAGGCCATCGAAATGGCGCACAGGGGGCTTTAGATGGCCATTCATCTCGTTGTCATCGACAACTACGATTCCTTCACCTACAACCTGGTGCAGTTGCTGGGCATCATGTGTCAGAAGCTGGCCCCGGGAACGCAGATTTCCGTCTTCCGCAACGACGAGATCACGGTGAAAGAGCTGGAAAATCTGCAACCCACCCACCTGGTGATCTCTCCCGGGCCTTGCACGCCCAAAGAAGCGGGCATATCCGTGGCCGCCATCAAGTATTTTGCCGGCCGCATCCCCATCCTGGGGGTGTGTCTGGGGCATCAGAGCATCGGGGCGGCTTTCGGCGCCAACATCGTGCGGGCCAAACGCCTCATGCACGGAAAGACCTCGGAGATCACGCACGATGGCCAGGGCGTTTTCAAGGGGCTTCCGTCCCCTTTCGAAGCCATGCGCTATCACTCCCTCGTCATCGAGGAGGCCAGTCTCCCGCCGGAGCTCGTGGTCACCGCCCGCGATGAAGAGGGCGAAATCATGGGGGTGCGCCATCGAGAGTGGCCGGTGGAGGGCGTCCAGTTCCATCCGGAATCCATCGGCACCTCTCTTTACGCCTGGAAACGCTTGCGCAAAGCCCCTCGCGATTGGGACTTCACCTCCCGGGATCTCCCCGAAGGGGTCATCATCCTGCGCAACTTTCTCTTCCCGGGCTGATGGATCTGAAGGAACTTTTTGTCGAGCTTTTGGCCATTGCCGTTTTCGTGGGGCTCCTGTGGCTCTATCTCGAATGGCGTGCCAGACGTTGAGATGCCCGCTTTCCGGACCGAAGAGATATTAGTGAGACTTCCCAACTGGGTGGGAGACGCCGTCATGGCCACACCTGCTCTGCTGACGTTGGCCCGGTTCTATCCGCGTCTGGCGCTCGTGGCCCGGCCTCCCCTTCTTTCTCTCTTCCGCGTGTTTCCCAACGTGAGGGAGCTCGAACCCGTGGAAGCAGGACGGCGCGGTCTCCTCTCTGCGGCGCGCCGTCTCCGGGGACGTTTCGAAACCGGGATTCTCTTCCCGAACTCTTTTTCCTCGGCCCTTCTCTTCTTCCTGGCGCGCGTGAAAAACCGATGGGGGTATCGCACCGACGGAAGGGGGTTCCTCCTCACCCGCGCCGTTTCCCCGCCGAAGGAAAAGCTCCATCAGCGGGACTACTATCTGCACCTTCTCGAAGCCCTGGGCTTTGAGGTGGAGGATCGCGAACTGAGGCTCTTTCTTTCCGAGGCCGCCCGCCAGCGCGCCGCGGCCCTCCTTTCCGATCTTCCGCCTCCCCGAGCAGGGCTTGCGCCGGGAGCCGCCTTCGGGCCGGCCAAGAAGTGGCCCCTTTCCCGCTTTCGCGCCCTGGCCTATCATCTCCGGCGCAAGGGGTTTTCCCTGGTCATCCTGGGCGGGGCTGCCGAACGCGCCGCCGGAGAGGAACTCGCGCGGGATCTTTCGCGCACCCGAAACCTCTGCGGCTTGACGGATCTGGCCACCGCCGCCGCCATCATCGAAACCCTCGATCTCTTCGTGAGCAACGATTCCGGGCTCATGCACGTGGCCGCGGCCCTCAAGCGGCCCCAGGTGGCCATCTTCGGATCCACGGACCCCGAGGCCACCGGGCCTTTGAATCCCCGGGCCAAGGTCGTTCGCGCAGAGGTCCCGTGCAGTCCCTGCCTTTCGCGGACCTGCGCGCGCGGCTACGAATGTTTCGAAAAGATCCAGGTCTCCGACGTTTTGAGAGCGTGTCTGGAGGTGACGCGTGAAACCGGTAGTCTTTCTTGACCGTGACGGAACCATCATCGAAGAGGTGGGCTATCTGCGCCGCCCCGAAGAAGTCAAGCTCCTTCCCCGCGTTCCCGAGGCCCTGCGCCTCCTGAAAGAAGCCGGTCTCGCCCTGGTGGTGATCACCAACCAGAGCGGCATCGCCAGGGGATACTTCGATGAGGAGACATTGGCGCGCATCCACGAGCGTTTGAAGGAATTGTTGGCCGAACACGGGGTGGAGCTCGACGGTATCTACTACTGCCCGCATCATCCGGAAGAGGGGTGTTCCTGCCGCAAGCCCAAGACCGGTCTGGCGGAACGCGCGGCCAAGGAGCTCGGTCTCGATCTCAAGCGCGCCTTCGTGGTGGGGGATCGCGACGTGGACGTGGCCCTCGGCAAGAACCTCGGGGCAACCAGTGTGCTCGTGCTCACCGGTTACGGCCGGCGAGACCTGAGCCGCCTGCTCCATCGCGAAGGAAAGGCCCTGGCCTGCGTGACGCCGGACATCGTGGCCGAAGATCTCTGGCAAGCCGCGCAGAAGATATTGAGCCGCCTCAAGTAGGATGAAGATCCTCCTCGTCAAGCTCTCCGCCCTGGGAGACGTGGTCCAGACGCTTCCGGTCCTGGCGGCCCTGAAGGAAGCCGGCCACGAGGTCCACTGGGTGGTGGAGGAAGCGGCGGCCCCCCTCCTTGAGGCGCATCCCCTGCTCGAAAGGCTCTTCGTCTCCCGCCGCCGCGACTGGCTTGCCCGCTGGCGCCGGGATCTGCGTGGCGTGGGGCAGGAGGTCGCGCGTTTCGTCGAGGCGTTGCGCAAGGAGGAATACGATCTCGTGCTCGATCTCCAGGGGCTCTTGAAGAGCGCTCTTCTCGTGGCTCTTGCGCGGGCGCGCCTCAAGGCCGGTTTTGCCAACCATCGAGAGGGGAGCACGCACTTCTACAACTATCTTCTGCCGCCCTACGATCCGGATGAACACGCCGTAAGGCGCTATCTTTCCGCCCTCATCCCCCTCGGGATTGAGCCCGCAGAGCCCAGATTCCCCTTGCCTCCGCTGCCCGAAGGGGTCTCGCAGAGGTTCGGCCTGCGTTCGCCGTACGTGGTGCTCATCCCCTGCGCGCGATGGCCGACCAAACGCTGGCCCCAATCTTACTGGCAAGAACTGGCCCGGGAGCTCCTCCGGCGGGATCGGCAGCCGGTCTTCGTGGGGGCCGCGGGAGACATCCCCTACGTGGACGAGATCGTCTCCGGAGTGGAAGGCGCCGTCTCCCTCTGCGGGAAACTGAACCTCCTGGAGCTCGCCGCCCTCCTCAAGGAGGCGCGCGAGGTCGTGAGCGTGGACACCGGGCCCATGCATCTGGCCGCGGCGGTGGGGGCCAGGGTGATCGCCGTCTTCGGTCCCACGGCTCCCTGGCGCACGGGGCCCTTCGGCCGTGACCACGTGGTGCTTTCTCCTTCTCTTTCGTGTAGCCCGTGTTTCAGGCGACGCTGCGACCGAGTGCGGTGCCTCGAAGAGATCACCCCGGCGCAGGTGCTGGCCTTCCTTCAATAGCGGGCGCATTCGCAACAGAGCTTGAAGTCGCAGAACTTGCAGAGCTTGTCTTCCGGGGTGGCGTAGAAGGCGTCGGCTTCGATCATGTGCCGCAGGAGATAGTCGAGCAGGCGGGGGAAGCGGTGGTGCATGAACTTCTTGGCCTCTTCAAGCGGTGTTTTCTCGGGGAAGAGGGGTTTTTCGATGTCCCGGAGGTTGCCGGCTGCCAGTTGCAGGAAGGCGGCGTTCTCCGCCCCTTCGTCCTGGGTGAGGAAGAGAT
This sequence comes from Thermodesulfobacteriota bacterium, assembly GCA_013154385.1. GTDB lineage: Bacteria > Desulfobacterota > Thermodesulfobacteria > Thermodesulfobacteriales > Thermodesulfatatoraceae > JAADCO01. The sequence continues at coordinate 698 of JAADCO010000055.1, read as the reverse complement.
AGAGAAAGAGCTGGATGTCGAGCACGCGTTCCCTGAGGTCGAAGAGGTCTTCGGCCCCAAAGGTGGTCGGAGGATCGTAGGGGAAGAGCTTTTCTTCCAGATGATTGGGGCGGAAGGTCTTTACGTAGAGCCCCGTCTTGTAGTCGAGCACGTAGAGGATCTGCCCCCGGCGCTCGAGGCGGTCCAGCCGGCCGAAGAAACGCAGGCCCTGCCATTCCTTGGTGAAGTCTTTTTCCAGGCTCAGGATGTAGAACCCCTGGGGATGGACCCGCTGCAGGAACTCGAGATAGTTCTTCAGGCGGAAGAGGGCCGTTTCCTCCACGAAGAAGCGCCTCTCCGGCCCCAGGCGATGGTAGAGGGTGGAGAGGCCGAAGAACTCCCGAAACAGGGCAAAGAGCCGCTCGGCGTCGTTGTCCTCGTGGGGGAGGTAGGGCCGCCCCAGGAAGGGGCGAAAGTATTCCTCTAGCGCCGAATGGACGATCTCTCCCAGCTCCGCGGCGTCGAACTCCGCCACCTCTTTGGCCGGCGAGAGCCCGAGGAGATACTGGAAGTAGAACTTGGCCGGGCAGGTGAGATAGGTGTTGATGAAAGTGGCCGAGATCCCCGGGTCTCGGTTGCGGAGGAGCTCCTCCACGGCCTGCTTTTCCGCCTGCCCTTTGGGGATCGCCTCCTGTCGGCGGAAGGCCTCGGGATGGATC
>JAADCO010000056.1 GCA_013154385.1 Thermodesulfobacteriota bacterium | reverse complement strand
CCCACGGCCACGGCGAGATCGAGCGAAACGGTCTCGAGCTCCCGCACGCTCTGCCCGAACCAGCGGGAGACCTCCTCGCGCAGGCGTTCTCGGAGGACCGGGGGCTTCAGGGCCCCGCCGTTGAAGAGGATCACGTCCACCGCCTGGACCTCGTGCTTGTAGAGGAAGGCCGCCAGATGCCGCGTGATGGCCGGGTCCCGGGCGAAGGGAAGCCCCCATTCCCGCATCACCCGCGGCACGGATTCCACCCGCGCCAGGCTGGAGCTGAACTCCACCTGGGGGAGGAACTCCTTGAGGATGAGCTCGAGGACCTCCTCCTTGCTCACCTTGGCCACCAAGGTCTCGGCGATGAGGGCCCGGCCCCTTCCCGGAAGGCGCACGGCGTCCTCCTCGGGACCGTCCGGGGCCAGGAGGCGTTCCTTGAGCTGACGACAGAGGAAGGTGAGCGTCTGGAAACGGGCGAAATCGAGCCGCGCCTTGGGAAGCTTCCTTTCCGCCAGACGGGCGAGGGAGAGATCTATGTTGTCCCCGCCGAGGAGGATGTGGTCCCCCACGGCCACGCGCTCCAGGGAAAGCCCTTCCGGCCCCCGCTTCACCTCCACCACGGTGAAGTCCGAGGTGCCGCCTCCCACGTCGCAGACGAGGACCCTTTCGCCCTCGTGCAGATGCTCCTGCCAGTCCTTCTCGTGCCGCGAGAGCCAGGCGTAGAGCGCGGCCACGGGTTCCTCAAGCAGGACGACCTCCTCGAGACCGGCCATCTGCGCGGCCTTGAGCGTGAGCTCCCGCGCCACTTCGTCGAAGGAGGCCGGAACCGTGACGATGACCAGTTGCTTCTCGAGGGCGGCCTCCGGATCGTCGCGCGCCATGAGATAGTTCCAGGCCTCCCGCAGATGCTGGAGATAGCGGGCCGAGGCCTCCACCGGAGAGATCTTGGGGACCTCCTCGCCCGCACCCCAGGGCAGGATGGGGGCCTCGCGGTCCACGCCCCCGTGGCAGAGCCAGCTCTTGGCCGAGGAAACCAGCCGGCTGGGCACCAGCGCCCCCTGGTCCCTGGCAAAGACCCCTACGGCGTAGCGCCTTTCAGGGTCCCACGGCAGGGCCAGGTCTCCCACGAACTCGAACTCTCCGGGAAGATAGAGGAAGGAGGGCAACACCTCCCGCTGGCCGAGGCGGCCCGGTCCCACGAGTTGGGGCACCTCAAGGACCTTGATCTCCAGCTCCGGCCCCGTGGCCTTGAGATCCGCATAGGCCAGGGCACAGTTGGTTGTCCCCAGATCTATACCGACGACATAGCGTGCAGACATTAGGATTCGAGTATTTCTCGGATTTTTTGATAGAGATCCGCGGGTTGATAGGGCTTTCTCAGGATGTAAGCCTTGTTGCGACGGGTGCACTCCTGGAGCTCGTCAGAGATGTCCCCGCTGGTGATGATGACCGGGCAGGGAAATATCTCTTCCTTGAGGAGCTCGCAGAGCTTGCCATCCGGCAGGCGATAATCGCAGATGCACAGCGTCCAGTCGTGGCTCTGCTTCAGCTTTTCCCGGGCCTCGGCCAGGGTGAGGGCGATCTCGAACTCGAATTCCGGGGCCACCAAAGAAAAGTATTCTTTCGTCACCTCGGCGAGGATGTTCTCGTCTTCAATGAGCAAAATCTTCTTTTTGGGAGATTTTTCGGTCATCCCCTCGCCCAATTTCGCCAAATTGCTGTTCCAACATACCATCTTGGTCTGAGAGATCCAAGCTCAACTCCGCGAAACCAAAGAAAGATAGCGTTCGAAACACCGCGCGAAGGCGCGGCGAGAAGACCATTCCTCCGGCGGACCGAAAAAGACCTTCTGCCCCTCGGAAAATTCGAGGAGATAATCCGCAAGGAGCACGAAGGCCGGATGGTTGTCCGCCAGGATGAGGCTCTTGCCCTGGTCGAGCAGATGGTCGAAGAGCTCGAGGAGAAGAGCGATGTCCCTCAGATGGAGACCCAGACCGGGCAGGTCGAAGAGGAGAAACGGCCCCTCTTCCGAAAGCAGGAAACGCGCCAGGGCGAGACGTTGCCTCTCCCCGCCGGAGAGGGTCCTCAGGGACTGCCCGAGCCGCAGATACCCCAGCCCCACCTTCTCGAGGAGGGAGAGCCGCTCCTTGAGCACGGGATGCCGCGCGAACAGACCGAGGGCCTGGGAGACCGTGAGGGCGAGGATCTCCCCCGGGCGGTATCCGCGGTAGCGCACCTCGAGGCTCTGGCGATTGAGCCCCGTGCCCCGGCACTCATCGCAGGGGAGGCGAAGCGGAGGGAGATGGGGCACGCGGACCTCCTTTTCCCCGGTGCCCCGGCAACCCGGACACCGGCCTTCCTTGGTGAAGGGGCTGAAGTGAGCCGGCTTGAGGCCCAGCATGCGCGCCTCTTTGGTCGAGGCCAAAAGCTCCCGCAGGGCCTTGAAGGCCCCCACGTAGCTGATGACCAGGCTTTCGCGTCCCTTGGGTTCTGCCGGCGTCACCAGGCGCGCCCCCTCGAGCTCGCGCGCAAGCCGCCTCAGGAAGCGGCTCTTCCCCGAGCCGGACGGACCGCAGAGGACGAGCAGGGCTCCCACCGGCAGGTCCACGTCTCCCGCGCGCACCCAACTCCGCGCCTCCCGGCGGGGACGGACGAGCCTCTCTTTCCCGGAGAGAAAGGCGCCGGTGGGGAGATCAGGCCGCCGGGCCAGTTCCTCCGGCGGGCCGGAGAAAAGGAGATGCCCCCCTTTTTCACCGGCCCCCGGGCCGAGCTCGAGGACCCAGTCCGAGGCCGTGATGAAGTAAGGATCGTGCTCCACGACCACCACCGTGTTCCCCTGGGCTTGGAGGGAGCGCAGGATCGCCAGCACCAGCTCCTTCTCGCGCGGGGAGAGGGCGAGCGCCGGCTCGTCCAGCACGTAGAGGCAACCCGAAAGCCTCTCGCCGAGCAGGCCCGCAAGCCTCACCCGCTGGAGCTCGCCCGAGGCCAGGGAGGAGGCCGACTGAAAGAGGTGAAGATGCCCCAGGGAGAGGTCAAGCAGGGGGGAGAGGCGGGATTCTATCTCCCGCAGGAGGCCCGCCAGGATGCGCCCCTTCACGCCGGAGAAGCGGAGCCCCTGAAGGAAGTCCCTCAGCTCGGAAAGCGGTGTTGCGGCCAACGTGGCGAAGTCCCTTCCGGCCACCACTATCCGCCGGGACTCCTCGCGCAACCGCTGGCCCCGGCACGAATCGCAGGGGCGCCCCTCCACCTCGCCGGTTCCCTTGCACTCCGGACAGGCCCCCAGCGGGTGATTGTAGGAGAAGAGCTCCGGGCGAATTTCTTCCGTCTCCCAGCCGCACTCCGGACAGCGCCAGGAGAGGGTGAAGGAGCGCCTCTCGTCCCGGTCGAGGATCTGCACCGCCACCAGCCCTCCGCCCCATTCCGCAGCCAGGCGCAGGGCCTCCTCCAGCCTGGACCAGGCCTCGGCCTTGAGCACCAGCCGGTCAACCAGGATGTAGGCCTCCTTCGCACGAGGAGGGAACTCCTCCTCGGAGACATCCACCAGACGCCCGTCCACCAGGAAGCGGGAAAAACCCTCGGAAACCAGGAAGCGGACGGATTCCGGGCCACATTCCCGCAGGGGGGCGAGCACGTAGAGCTTGCTCCTTTCGGGCAAGCCCTTGAGATCTTCGAGGATCTCCGCCAGGGACCGGGGGCGAAAGGCCCTTCCGCAGTGCGGACACACGACCTCCCCGAGTTCGGCGAAGAGGACCCGCAGGAAATCGAGGATGCCGCTGAGGGTGCCCACGGTGGACCTGGGGGAGAGGCGAGGCAGACGCTGTTCGAGCCCCACCGCCGGCGGCAAACCCTCGGCCTCCCTGAGCTCCGGCGCCGGGAGCACGGGGAGGTCCTCCCGCGAAAGTCGCAGGGCTTGAAAATATCTCCGCCGCGCTTCGATACATAGAGTATCGAAGGCCAAACTCGACTTCCCCGAACCCGAGGGGCCGGTGAGGCAGACCAGCTTGCCAGGAGGGATCTCGATGTCAATGTCTTTCAGATTGTGGGTGCGAACCCCGCGCAGTCTAATCATGGCCGTGAAAGACTGAGGTCTTTCTGCTAATTTAGCGGAGATGTCCACGAAAAGACATCCACCACGGACGATCTTCAACTACCTGCACGTCTCCATCGGGCTGCTCTTCGCCGCGGGAGTGGCCCTGGCCCTCATTCTAGCCGGGGTCTATTTCTATCTCTCCCTGGGGCTACCGAGCACCTCGAAGCTCGTAAACTACGAACCGCCCGCGGCCACCGAGGTCCTCGACTGGCGGGGCGAGACCCTGGCCTACTGGTACAAGGAGAGGCGGTTTCCCGTGCCCATCACCCAGATGCCCCATCATCTCATCCAGGCCTTCGTGGCCGCGGAAGACGCGCGCTTCTACGAACACCGGGGCATTGACTTCTGGGGCATCGTGCGGGCGGCCATCAAGGACATCAAGGCCCGCCGCATCGTTCAGGGCGGGAGCACCATCACCCAGCAGGTGGCCAGGTCCCTCCTCCTCTCGCGGGAAAGGAGCTTCGTGCGCAAGCTCAAGGAGGCCATCCTGGCCTGGGAGATAGACTCCGCCCTCACCAAGGACGAGATCCTCACCATCTATCTGAACCACATCTACCTGGGCGCCGGGGCCTACGGGGTGGAAGCAGCGGCGCGCACCTACTTCGGCAAGCACGTCTGGGAACTCACCCTGCCCGAGGCGGCCCTCATCGCCGGCCTGACTCCGGCCCCCAGTCGCTACAACCCCCTGCGCAACCCCGACCTGGCCCTCAAGCGCCGGGCCTACGTCCTGCGCCGCATGGCCGAGGAAGGCTACATCACCTGGGAGGAGGCCCAGAGGGCCTCTCAGGCCCCGCTCAACCTAAACCCCCAGGACTTCTCCCCCAAGCCGGAGGCCGGCTACTTCCTGGACCTCCTGCGCGAAAGGCTCGAGAAACACCTGGGCAAGGACCTCTACACCGGGGGCTACACCATCTACACCACCCTCGACCTCACCTGGCAGAAGGAGGCCATCAAGGCCCTGAACCGCCGCGTGCGCGACATCGCCCGGCGGCACAAGCGGAAAGAGCTCCCGCAGGGCGCCATCGTCTGCCTGGACAACGAAAACGGCGCGGTGCGGGTGCTCGTCGGCGGACGGGACTATCGGGAAAGCCAGTACAACCGCGCGGTGCAGGCCCGCAGACAGCCCGGCTCGGCGTTCAAGCCCATCATCTGGGCCGCGGTGCTCGAGGAGGGCCTGGCCTCCGTCTCCAGCCGCGTGGTGGACGAACCCGTGGTCCTGCCCGGAGCCAAGCCCGGCTCCTACTGGCAGCCCAAGAACTTCGACCGGGGTTATCTCGGCCCCATCAGCGTGAGGACGGCGCTCGTGCACTCCCGCAACACCGTGGCCGTCAAGCTCGCGCGGGCCGTGGGGCTGCCGGACCTCCTGGAAACAGCCAAGTCCTTCGGCATCAAGACCCCCCTCAAGCGGGACTATTCCCTGGCCCTGGGAAGCGCGGGGCTCTCCCTCCTCGAGATGACGCGGGCCTACACCGTGTTCGCCAACCAGGGGAAACTCCTCCCCCTGCGCCTGGTGGAAACGGTGTTTGATCGCTACGGCCACGCGCTCACGGAGCTCGAGGAGGAAGAACCCGAGCGTCCGGCCATCTCCCCGGAGACCGCCTTCCTCATGGTCTATCTCCTGGAGGAGGTGGTGCGGGACGGCACCGGACGCTGCGCCCGCAAGCTCGGCCTCCCCGTGGGCGGAAAGACCGGCACCACCGACAACTATCAGGACGCCTGGTTCGTGGGGTTCAGCCCGGAGGTGACCTGTGGCGTCTGGGTGGGTTACGACGA
>JAADCO010000002.1 GCA_013154385.1 Thermodesulfobacteriota bacterium | reverse complement strand
GATTCCCGCCTCGAGCGAGAAGATCCTCAAGAACCTGGGGCTTGATCCGTCCCAGGCCCTCAAGGTGGAAAACCTCTTTCGTTTCGGTCTCCTGCCTCCGGGCACGAAGACCACGCGCGGCGAGGTCCTCTTCCCGAGGATCGAGGAGGAACCGGAGGTCGAAGGCCCGGCGGCCAAGAAAGAGGCCGAAGGGCCCGCGACCAAGAAGCCTGCGGCCAAGAAAGAGAAGGAATCCGGCCCGTCTCCGGAAAAGACGCCGCAGGTCACCTTTGAGGAGTTCGGGCGTCTGGACTTGAGGGTGGCCGAGGTGGTGGCGGCGGAGCGCGTGCCCAAGACGGACCGCCTCCTCAAGCTCACGGTGCGCTGTCCGGAGGAGCGCACGGTGGTGGCGGGCATTGCCGAGCACTACCGGCCCGAAGATCTGGTGGGCAAGCAGGTGGTGCTCCTCGCCAATCTCAAGCCGGCCAAGATTCGCGGGGTGGTCTCCCAGGGGATGGTGCTGGCCGCCAAGGACGAAAAGGGCCTCGTCCTCCTCTGTCCGGAAAGACCCGTTGCCCCGGGAAGCAAGGTCGGTTAGCGGCAATACGAATCCGTAAGGTTTTGAAGCGTGAGGTCGTTGATCACCTTCTGCAGGGCCTCGCGGAAACGGTCGGTGAGTTCGACGATCTCAAGCCCCGCTACGTACTCCTTCCCCCTCTGATGGCACCACGCCACGCGCGCCTTGCCCTTGACCGGCGGATCCGAAGTAAAGGAAAAGTTGACGATCTTCTCCGGCATCAGGGGTGCGTCGGTGACCAGACGCATCCCGGTGAGACTGAGGTCAAGGAGCTGGGCTTCGTAGATGCGCACGTCGTTGGGGAACGCGAGATAACACTTGAAGTTTACGCGATAGCGGTCAAAGACACGTTTGTCGATCATCGGAGCCTCATGAAAAAGATCTTTGAATCGTAATACTCATCGGAGAGACGGCCCTGCTACTTGAGGGCCGGCCAAGGGGGGAGACCGAAATACCTCCTGATCTCGGCCTCCATCTTCAGGGCCTCGTAGGCCGCGGCGAGTCTTCCCCTCTTCAGGGCCCCGGAGACAAAGACCCGGGCCTTTTTCGCGGCCTCCCTCTGGACGAGGAGGCGCATCTCCGGAGAGAGGGGAACCTTCAGGGAGAGTTTCCAGAGGGCCTTTAGGCGGTAGAAGTCGAGCCCCGGTTGCCTGGAGAGCTGGTCCTCGTGGCCTCCCCGTTTGACGACCAGGGGCTCGGGGAGGAGATGGACCGGATACCGCGCAAGCAACCTCAACCACAGCTCGTAGTCCTCACACACCGGGAACTCCTCGTCAAAGGGGCCGATCTCCTCGAGGACCTCCCGGCGCAGCATGATCCCCGAGGGGCTCACCAGACACAGCTCAAGGGCCCGGTCGAAGAAAAATCCCGAGGGCTTGCGATGTCTTTTCCTGGGGTTCACCCGTCTCCCGCGCCGGATCCAGATCTCTTCGGTCTGCACGGCCACGGCCTCGGGATGGGCGAGGAAGAATTCCACCTGGCGCCTGATCTTTTCCGGGAGCCAGAGGTCGTCGCTGTCGAGGAAGGCCACGAACTCGCCCCGGGCGTGCCTGAGGCCGGCGTTCCTGGCCGAGGCCACGCCGCGATTCTCCGCCCGGCGCACGAGGCGCAGGGGATAGGAGGTGAGCAGGCGGGCGGTTTCGTCCGTGGACCCGTCGTCAACCACGATGAGCTCAAGGGGCCGATAGTCCTGGTCCAGGACGGACTGGACGGCCTCCTTTAGAAACTTCGCGCGGTTGAAGGTGGGAATGATGACCGAGACGAGGGGCCTCATTTGTGATACGGTTCCCCGGAAAGGATGGTCACGCTCCGGTAGAGCTGCTCGCAGAGGACGAGAAGCGCTATCTCGTGGCCTAGAGTAAGGCGCGAGAGCGAAAGTCTCATCTGGGCCCGGGAAAGGACCTTTTCCGCCAATCCGTAAGGCCCTCCGATGAGGAAGAAGGATTCGCGCTGGCTCTCGAAGAGGCGGCGGAGCTCCTCGGCCAGGGCCTTTGAGGTGAACTCGCGGCCCCTTTCGTCAAGGGCGATGACCGGGGCCCTCTCGGGAATGGAGGAAAGGAGGCATTCGGCCTCCAGGGTCTTGACTTTTTCCGGTTGCGGAACAATTTTTCCAGGCAGCTTACGTTCCCGGACCTGAAAGTCCAGATAGTGTCGCAAGCGCTGTTGGTAGAACTCGACACCTTCTTTGATGAAGGAGAACTTGATCCGTCCAGGGATGACGATGTTTAACCGGTGGGGCCACTTCATAAAGTCTTCCTTTCCGTATCTAGGCTTAGATCAAGGCTTAAACACGCCTTTTGAACGGGGTCAATCGGTCAAGAAGACGCTTCAGGCAGATTTTTCGGAGTTAAAGATTTTTCAATGCCGAAATTTTAAAAAAATTCTTGCAAAAAACACAAACTAAAATAAGATAGGTCCAAAATTCTTGGGAAGGGGGGTTTGTATGAAGAAACTAGGTGTATTGGTCTTTTTAGCGTTCTTTTGCTGGCTAGGGATGGCTTCTGCCGAGGAGAACTGTATCACCTGTCACAAGAAGGTGAGCCCTGGTCAGGTGCAGGACTGGAGCGTGAGCAAGCACGCGGAGAACGACATTACCTGTTCGGTGTGTCACGGTTCCGACCATCAAAGCGCCAACGACGTCTCCAAGGCCAAGCTTCCCGATGAGCACGTCTGTGCCCAGTGCCATGAGGAGCAGTTCAATCAGTTCAAGCGCGGCAAGCACAACTTTGGCTGGATGGCGATGAACGCCCTGCCGGTGACCCATCTCGAGCCGGACCAGCTCATGGAAGGCGGCAAGGGCTGCGGTGGTTGCCACAACATGGGCATCAAGAGCGAGGAGCAGAAGAAGGAACTCCACGCTCGCGGTTATCGTTATCAGAACAACTCCTGTGACGAGTGTCACACGAGGCACGCCTTCTCCAAGAAAGAGGCTTTGAACCCCAAGGCCTGTCAGCAGTGCCACATGGGTTACGACCATCCGCAGTGGGAGATGTGGTCCAGCTCCAAGCACGGTACCCGCTACTTCGCCAAGAAGGCCGGTGATCTCCCGGCTGACGCAGCCGCTCCGACCTGTCAGGACTGCCACATGCCCAACGGCGATCACGAGAACCGCACCGCTTGGGGCTTCCTGGCGGTAAGGCTCCCTCTGCCTGAGGACAAGGAATGGGCCGAGGCCCAGGTGACCATCCTCAAGGCCCTGGGTGTGCTTGATCCCATCACCGGAAAGCCCACTGCGCGGCTTGAGATCGTCAAGAAGGCGCAGTTGGCCCGTCTCACCAAGGAAGAGTTCGACCGCGAGCGCAACCGCATCAAGAACGTCTGCTATCGCTGCCACTCCAAGGACTACATTGACTTCCACTTCAAGCAGGCTGATTCCTACTTCAAAGAGATTGACATGCTCATGGCCCGGGCCATCAACATCGTGGCCGACCTCTACAAGGACGGCATCCTGAAGAAGCGCGGTCAGCAGACCTATCCTTATCCTGACTTCCTCTACTTCATGCGCACGGACTACGGTGCCGGTTTTGACCAGCTCTCCTACATCGAGCAGGTGCTCTTTGAGATGTACCTCAAGCACCGCATGAGGGCCTTCCAGTCCTTCTTCCACGTGAACCCGGATTACGCCTACTGGTACGGCTGGGCCATGATGGTCAAGGACTTGGGTGAGATTCAGGAGCTGGCCAAGCAGATGCGGGCCACTCACGGCAAATAAGGTCTGACCGGACCTTTCGGCCAGAAAAAGGGCGGGGCCTCACCCCGCCCTTTTTTCTTGCCTCGACAGCCCTTCCTGATTTAAATTTCCGAGACCATGGGTCTGAAGATCATCATCGTTGGAGCCGGAGAAGTCGGTTACTACCTGGCCGATCGCCTCTCCCTGGAGGGCCACGATATCGTGGTCGTGGATCCTCATGAAGACAAGATCAAGCGCATCGAGCGCAACCTAAACGTCATGGCCATCCGGGGCAGCGGCGCTTCGGCCAAGGTGCTCGAAAAGGCGGGCATCAAGGAGACGGATCTCTTCGTCGCCGTGACCAACAGCGACGAGATAAACCTCATCGCCTGTCTCCTGGCCAGAGAGTACGGGGTGCCGCGCAAGGTGGCGCGGGTGCGCAGTGAGGACTATCTCTCTCCGGGCTCCCCCTTAAACGAGCAAAAGCTCGGGATAGACCTCATCATCAACCCGACCCGGGTCCTGGCCGACGAGATCGTCCGCCTCTCGGAGATCACCGAGGCCACGGACTGGGCGGAGTTTGCCCGCGGGCGGGTGGTTCTCCTGGGCTATCTGGTGAAGGAGGGTTGCCCCCTTGCGGGGATGTCTCTTGCCGATCTGCGCGAGTTGCGCGCCCTCTACGACTTCGTCATCGTGGCCATCATCCGCGACGGAGAGACCATCATTCCCGGCGGAGAAGACCGCATCCGGGTGGGGGACCGGATCTTCATCATCGCCAAGAAGCGCGACATCCCGGCCATCGAGTATCTGCTGGGTTTCACCTCCAAGACCCCTTCGCGGGTCTTCATCATCGGCGGTGGACAGGTGGGGGTCTCGGTGGCCAAGCAGATGGAGGCCAAAAAAGTCGAGGTGTACATCGTGGAAAAGGACCCGGCCCGTTGCGAAGAGCTGGCCGAGATCCTCCATCACGCCGTGGTCCTCAACCTCGACGGCCTCGAGGCCAAGGAGCTCCTGAAAGAAGGGATAGACCGGGCGGACATCGTCATCTCGGTGACGGACAGCGACACGGTGAACATCCTTTCGGCCCTTCTCGCCAAACACCACGGCACCAAAAAGTGCATCGTGCGGATTGATCGTCCGGATTTCATCCCCCTCCTGGGCCGACTGGGCATAGACGTGGCCCTTTCTCCGAGGCTTCTAGCCGCCAACCAGATCCTCAAATTCGTCCGGCGAGGCCAGATCCTTTCCGTGGCCACCTTCCTGGGAAGCGAGGCCGAGGTGGTGGAAATGGTGGTCCCGGATACCGACTTTTTCCGCGGCGGACGGCGCTTGGCGGAGATAGAGTTCCCCAAGGGGGCCATCGTGGGCGCCATCTACCGGGCCGGAGAGGTCATCATTCCCAAGGGTGAGACCACGCTCTATCCCGGAGACGACCTGATCATCTTTGCCAAACGCGAGGCCTTGCCGCAGCTCGAGAAGATCTTTTCCCGATGAGAATCGGCGTCGTCCTCTATCTCCTAGGCTGGTTTCTGCTCTTTTTCTCCGCGGCCCTTCTCGTGCCGGCTGTGGTGGCCCTGTGGTACGGAGAGGCCGTGTGGGTCTATCTGCTCTCGGCGGGCATTTCCGCCGGGGCCGGTGCGCTTCTCGTGCTTTTCCTCTCCCCGGAGCAGGAGATCGGCTATCGCGAGGGATTCGCCGTGGTGGTCTTTTCCTGGCTGGCTGCCGGCGTCTTCGGGGCGCTTCCTTACGTCTTCACCGGGGCCCTCGACTTCGTGGACGCCCTCTTCGAAGCGGTCTCCGGGTTCACCACCACGGGGTCCACGGTCTTTTCCGTTCTGGAACACCTGCCCCGCAGTCTCCATTTCTGGCGGGCCTTTACCCAGTGGCTCGGTGGCATGGGAATCATCGTCCTTTCTCTGGCCATTCTTCCGCTTTTGGGCATCGGCGGGATGCAGCTCTATCAGGCCGAGATGCCCGGTCCCACCAAGGACAAGCTGGCCCCGCGCATCCAGGACACGGCCCGCATCCTCTGGGGAGTCTACGTCTTTTTCACCCTGCTCGAGGTCCTGCTCCTCATGGCCGGGGGCATGAACTTCTACGAGGCCCTGTGTCATTCCTTCACCACGCTCGCCACCGGCGGGTTTTCCACGCGCACGGCCAGCGTGGCGGGGTTTGACAGCGTCTAT
>JAADCO010000169.1 GCA_013154385.1 Thermodesulfobacteriota bacterium | reverse complement strand
CCGGGAAGCCTCCTGGTCTTCCTGATGACCGGTCCGGCGACCAACGTGACCTCCATGACCATCATCAAGAAGGTGCTCGGAAACCGCCTCTTCGGGCTCTATCTGCTGTGTCTGGTGGTCTTTGCCCTGGTGGCCGGGGTGCTTCTTGATCTCGCCAGCGTGAAGCTTCCCTTTGGTCCTCCGCCCCCGCGCGCCGAAGACGTCCACCCCTTCAAGGTCGTGGGCGGCGTGATCCTCGCCTTCCTCCTGCTCTATCATCTCCTGCGCCCCTTCTTCGGGGGCGATTGCCAGGAGTGCTAGTCTATCTGGGCCAGCCCTTGCAGTTTGCCCGCCCAGAAGGTCGTGGCCCGCGGGTAGATCTTGGCGAACTCCACGAAGAGGTAGCCGTCGCGCCTTTCCGTGCGCCTGATCTCGATGCGCACCTGCGTGTGCCGGAAATGGGCCAGGAGCTTCTCCAGGGCCTCTTCCCGGCGGAGCCTGATGCGGAAGATCTCCTCCACCGCCTCCCCGCGGCTCACGCGCTCAAGGAGGTCGTCCATCTCTCCGAAGAGGCTCTCACCCAGCTGGCGATAGAACTCCTCGTCGAAGGGTTGCCCGAGTTCCCAGCGCCCGATGGCCAGGCGCACCAGGCGGTGGACGATGTAGTTGGCGTCCAGCTCTCCGACGAAGGGAAAGGCCACCCGGAGGTCCCCCAGGTTCGAGGCCGAGGTGACGTACTTGAGGATGCGGCCCCGGCGCGGGTCCGCGGGCTTGAGCACCACGCCCTCGCGGCCTTCCCGGTCGTAACGCCTGAGGAGCTCCTGAAGGGGCGCGAGGTCTTCGGGCTGGAAGGGCCCGTTGATCTCCGGATGATGGAAGGAAAACTCTTCGAGCAGACGATACTTTTCCTCCGGCGGGACGAAGCCCTTTTTCTCGAGGTCCAGGAGGTCGAAGACGAAGAAGTCCACGTCCTCCTTCACGTAGGGGGGCCACTCGGTGACGAAGGGGTTTTCCGGCCCGGCCACCTCGCAGCAGACCGCAAGCTGGGGATGCCGGGCGAAGAACTCCGGAAGCCGCGGCAGGAAGTCCGGCCAGCGGTCGGTGGCGAACGGGCACACGAAGCCCCGGCGGGTGAAGGCGAAGATCTCCTCTCCGATCCTCGCCAGGCGCACGTTGTAGCCTTCGATCTTTTCCTCGGCGAAGAAGTCCCCGCGGATGTAGCGCGGGACACCGGTCTTCAGCACGAAGACCCGGGGAATACTGGGAAACCCGGGAAGGAAGAGGTCCTCGGTGATGACCGTGCCCACGGTCTGGCCGCGGAACTCCCGCCGGATGCGGAAGGCGGGTTTGGGGAGCCCCTCAAGGGGGACGAGCTTGCCCCGCTCCAGGGCTTCTTCCCATTTGGAAAGCGGAAGGATCTTCAAGTGGGGCAACTTTTGGTAGAGTTCGGCCAGGAGCTCTTTCTGCTGGTGGAGGTTTTCGGGTGTCATGTTTTAAAGATAAGCCGCTTAGGCGAGAATGCCATTTCTCAGCCGCGCCCTTTTGTCCCCTGGGGGACCCGGGTTAGAATCCCGTGAGGAGGCGTCTATGAACTTCGAAAACGTTTGGGAGATCCTTGAAGACTGGGGCAAGGGAAAGGTGGACGCCCTCGAGGTGTTCGCCTTTGAAAAAGAGGGGCTCAAGGTCGAGAAGAAGGACGGCCGTCTGGAGACCTTCCAGCCGTTTCGCGAGGAGGGGCTGGCTGTCCGGGTGCTGGCGCGCCGCTGTTTCGGTTTTTCCTACACCACGGATCTCTCGGCCGAATCCCTGGTCAAGGCCGCGGATACCGCCCTGGAGATGACCGAGGTCCTCGAGCCGGAGCCCTCTCTCTTCCTGCCGGGGGAAGCGGAATGGCCCCATCTGACCCCGATCAAGGCCCCTCTCCTGGCGGCGGAGGAAGCCCTGGAGCGCCTGGAGCGCCTGGAGAAGGCCGCCTTTGCCTTTGATTCCCGCGTGAAGCGCCTTCAGGAGGCCAGCCTCCGCGACGTTCAGGGCCGCCTCTTTCTGGCCAACACCGAGGGTCTGCGTCTTTCCTGGCCTGTGCGGGCCCACACCCTCATCGCCGTCGTGGTGGCCGAGGAGGGGGAGCAACAGATGGGCTGGGAATGGCGCAGCGTGGTCTCGCCGGAGCTCCTCTCTCCGGAAGACATCGGTCGGGAGGCGGCGCGGCGCGCGGTGGTGAGGCTCAACGCCCGCACCCTCCCTTCCATGAAGATCAAGGTCTTTCTCCCGCCTCACGTGGCCGTGGACTTCCTGGAACTGGTCTCCGAGGCCCTGTGCGGGGACCGCGTGCTCAAGGGGAAGTCTCCTCTCGCCGGGCGGGTGGGAGAGGAGGTCTTCTCCCCCCTGGTCACGCTGCGAGACCACGGGCTCCTGGAAAACGGCCTGGAGACGCGCCCCTTTGACGACGAGGGCGTGCCCCAGCGGGAGAAGACCCTGGTGCGGGAAGGGCGGCTCGAGGGGTTCCTCTTCGATCACTATTGGGGAACCAAGTCCGGACAGGGCTCCACGGGCAACGCCCGCAGGCCGAGCTTCAAGAACCCGCCGGCGGTCTCTCCCACCAATCTCTTCCTCGTCCCCGGCGAGGACTCCCCGGAGAAGTGGCGCGAGGGGCGGGTCTTCGAGGTGCTCGAGGTCCTCGGGATGCACACGGCCAACCCGGTTTCCGGCGACTTTTCCGTGGGGGTGGCGGGTCTCTACTACGAAAACGGCGATCCGCAACCCGTGGCGGGCATGGCCCTTTCGGGAAACGTCTTCGAGCTCTTCAAGCAGCTCGAGGCCGTGGGGAAAGACCTCACGTTCTACGGGAGCCTGGGGGCCCCCTCTCTCCTGGTCGCGGAGATGGATCTTTCCGGGGGCTAGCGTTGACGCCCGGAGAAACCTCTGCTAACCCTCCGGCGACAACATTCTTTCGAGGAGGAAGACTATGGCGGTGGAAAGGACTTTGAGCATGATCAAACCCGACGGTGTTTCCCGTGACATCATCGGAGAGGTCCTGAGCTTCTTCGAGAAGGGAGGGCTCAAGATCGTCGCGATGAAGATGCTTCGCCTCACCAAGCAGCAGGCCGAGGAGTTCTACATCGTCCACAAGGGCAAGCCCTTTTACGACGAGCTCACGGACTACATGTCCTCCGGTCCCATCGTGGCCCTGGTGCTCGAAGGTGAGGACGCCATTGCCAAGTGCCGGAAGATCATGGGGGCCACGGATCCGGCGGAAGCCGACGAGGGAACCATCCGCAAGACCTTTGCCCTGAGCAAGGGCGAGAACACGGTCCACGGTTCGGATAGCCCGGAATCCGCGGCGCGGGAAATAGCCTTCTTCTTCAGCGAGCTGGAGATCTGCCCCCGATAGAGGAGCCGGCCGGGTCGAGGCCCGGCCCCCGTCTCTCCGTCGTCAGCCGAAACTCCCCATGACCGAAGACGAAGTCATCCGTTTCCTCGAGCGCTTTCTCCCCTCTGCTCCCGGCCTGGTCCAGGGCCCGGGGGACGACTGCGCGGTGGTGGATCTCGGCGACCGCTGGTGGCTCCTCACGGCGGACGCCATGGTGGAGGGAGTGCACTTTTCCCTTTCCTACTTCACCCCCTACTTTTTGGGGCGAAAGCTTGCGGCGGTGAACCTGAGCGACGTGGCGGCGATGGGCGGTCAGCCGAGGTTTGCCCTGCTGACCCTGGCCTTTCCCGCGCCGCCGGAAGAAGACTTCCTCCGGGACTTCCTGGAGGGGCTCACCTCCAAGCTGGCGGCCTACGGGGCCCATCTCGTCGGCGGAGACACGGTGAAGGGCCCCGCGCTCCAAGGGGATCTCGCCCTGATCGGTGAGGCGGCGGCCGGGGCGGTGGTGTTTCGTCAGGGAGCCCGGCCCGGGGACCTGATCTTCGTCTCGCGGCCCCTGGGGGCCTCGGCCATGGCGCTTGAGCTCTTCCAGAAGGGCGAGGACCCGCCGGAACCCCTCAAGCGCGCCCATCTCGATCCCGAGCCGGAGGTCGAGCTGGGGCGCGTCCTGGCGGAGGAGGGGCTGGCCAGCGCCATGCTGGACGTCTCCGATGGTCTGCTGAAGGATCTCTCACGGCTCTGCCGCGCAAGCGGGGTGGGGGCCGAGGTGGAGGAGGAAGCCGTGCCCCTGGCCGTGGACGAGCTCCCGGGGCTTTCGCGGCCTCTGCGCGACTACGCCCTCTTCGGCGGGGAAGACTTCGCCCTCCTCTTCACCGTGCCCCGGGAAAAGGAGCGCGCCCTGCGGAGCCGCCTGGCCTCCCTTTCCCGCAAGCCCCATCGTCTGGGGAGGATCGTCCCCGGGGAGAAGCTCCTCCTCAGGCGGGCCGACGGGGCCGCGGAGGAGGTCTCCCCCGAGGGCTTCGACCACTTTGCCTAGAAGAGCGGCGGGCTATGGACGATGAAGAGTTCCAGTTCGCCGGAGCCGGTGTTCTTCACACCGTGCTCCTCCCGGGCGGGGACGAAGATGTAGTCGCCGGTCTTTATCTTCTGCCAGCTCCCGTTGACGTAGGCTTCGCCCTCTCCGGAGAGCACGTAGATGGAGTCCACCTGCGGGTCGTGGGTGTGGATGGGGATCTCGACGCCGGGCTCGATGCGCAGCATGGAAATGCTGGCCCGGTCCGTGTCTTTGGAGGAAACCAGGATGGCGATCTTGACGCCGGCAAACTTCGGATGGTCCTTGAACTCGATCTCTTCCTTCCTCACGAAGATGGCCATGATCTTCCTCCTCTGGGCTTTTGCCCTCAAAAAATAACACAAGATCTGCTAGAAAAGATGGTATGCGCGTCGTAGGTTCGGGGGCCCTGAACGTGGATTACTTCTATCGCGTGGAAAGCCTCGAGGAGGTCTCCCCTCTGGCCAAGGGGGTGCGGGCCGGGGGTGAGGTCTGGGGCACGCGGGCCGAGTTCGAGCGCCTGCGCGAGGCCCTGGAGAAGAAGGGCGAGCTCCTGGCGGTGTGCGGCGGGGGTTCGGCGGCCAACACCATCTACGCCCTTTCCCTCTGGGGGTTCGAGACGGGTTTCATCGGTCTGGCCGGGCAGGACGAGGAGGCGGAAATCGCCCTGCGGGAGCTCGAGGGGGTGGATCTTTCCCGCGTCCTGCGCCGGGGAGAGAACGCCTGCTGCCTCATCATCCTCGACGAGAAAGAAGACCGGGCCATCTTCGTGGCCCCGCATTCTCAGGAAGAAGTGCTCGGGGCCTACCGGGTGGAGACCTCCGGGGACGAATGGCTCCACGTGAGCTCCCTGGTCACGGAGGAGGGGTTTTCCTTCCATCGGAACCTGCGCGCGGCGCATCCGGGGCCCTTTTCCGTGGACCCCGGGGAGATCTACGCGGCAAAGGGCCTTTCGGCGATGGCCCCGCTCTTGAGCGGTGCGGAGCTCCTCTTCCTCACGGAAAACGAGCTCGCCCTCCTCGGTGGCGATCTCGCGGCCCTTCTGGCGCAGGCAAGGGCCCTCGTCCTCAAGAAGGGGAGGAAAGGGGCCGAGATCCTCTCCGAAGAGGGGAGGAGAGAGGTCCCCGCGGCTTCGGCGCCGGTCTGGGTGGACAACACCGGGGCCGGGGACGTGTTCGACGCCGGGGTCCTCGCCGGCATCCTCTCGGGGCTTGATCTCCTTTCCGCGGCCAGGCTCGCCGCGCACCTCGCCGCCCTTTCCCTCAGGGATTACGGACGAAAGGGGTTTCCGCGCAGAGAAGAATTCTTAAACCTCCTTGAAGGAGTGCAGGCATGATTCCGACGGGTCTTGATCGAATCCTTTCCATCTTGCGAGGCAAGGGGCTGTTTGCCGATCTCTACTTTGAAGAGACGGAGAGCACCTACATCGTCTTCGAAAACGACCGGCCGGAGAAGATCGTCTCCGGCATAGACGCGGGGGTGGGGTTGCGGACCATCTACGGCAACTTTCACACGGC
>JAADCO010000016.1 GCA_013154385.1 Thermodesulfobacteriota bacterium | reverse complement strand
TCCAGGAGATCGCCGGCCTCATCGGAGGCCGCGGCGGCGGGCGTCCGGACATGGCCCAGGGAGGCGGCCCCAAGGTCGAGGCCCTGGAGGAGGCGCTTTCCAAGGCGCGCGAGATCGTGGCCGCCCAGGTCTCCGGGAACTAAAGTGAAGACCCTCGTCCTCGGCGGGGTAAAGAGCGGAAAGAGCCGGTTTGCCCTGGAGAAGGCCGGGCTCTATCCGGCCCCGCGGACCTTCGTGGCCACGGCCGAGGCCTTCGACGACGAGATGGAGGCCAAGATCGCGGCCCATCGCGCAGAGCGCGGCCCGGGCTGGCAGACCGTCGAGGCCCCGGTCGAGCTCCCGCGGGCCCTGCGCGAGCTCCCGCCCTCCTCGGTAGTGCTCCTTGATTGCCTCACGGTCTGGCTCGGAAACCTCCTCTTCCACGGAAAGGACCTCGAGGCCTACGTGGCCGAGCTCCTTCGGGTGATAAGAGACTTTTCCGCCCCGCTCTTCATGGTCTCAAACGAGATCGGCCTCGGCGTCCTTCCCGGCTCAGCCGAGACCAGGCGCTACGCCGAGGCCCTGGGAAGGCTGAACCGCGAGGTGGCTCGTCTCTGCGACGAGGTCTATCTCCTGGTGGCGGGCTGTCCGTTACGCCTCAAATAGGAAACCCAGGCGGTTTAGTCTTTCGAACCCGCCCTCGCGCACCACGACCATGTCCTCGAGCCGCACCCCGCCCCAATCGGGAAAGTAGAGCCCGGGCTCCACGGTCACCACGTGGCCGGCTTTGAGACGCCGGCGCTGCCGCCGCGAAAGCGCCGGGGCCTCGTGCACGGCCAGCCCCACGCCGTGGCCCAGGGAGTGCCAGAAATGGGCCTCGAGACCGGCCCGGCGGAAGACCTCCCGCGCGGCAAGATCGGCCCGGCGCGCCGGGACCCCGGCGGCGATCTCCTTCTCCGCCGCGCGCTTGGCCTCGAGCACCAGGAGATAGATCTTGCGGAAGCGCGGGGTGGGTTCCCCCACGCAGAAGGTGCGGGTGATGTCCGAACAATAGCCCTGATAGCGGACCCCGAGATCGAGGATCACCGGCTCCCCGGGCTTGAGCTCCTTTTCCGAGGGTTCGGCGTGCGGGCGGGCGGCGTAAACACCGGAGGCCACGATGGGCGGAAACGAAGGTCCCTCGGCCAGGCGATGGGAAAGGGCGATGATCTCCGCGGCGATCTCCTTCTCGGAGACCCCGGGCCTTATGAGGGACTCGGCGCGCGTCATGATCTCTTCGGCGATCTCGAGGGCCTTGCGGAGGAGGCCGATCTCCTCGTCGTCTTTCACCTCCCGCAAACCCTCCACCAGGCCCCGCACGCCCAGGTGCTCGACCTCCGGAAGGGCCTTTCTCAGGGCCTTTTCCCCGGCCACGCTGAGATAGAGCTCCTCGAAAAGGAGCCTCTTCAGGCCGAGGAGCGGCGCAAGCTCCTTGAGCTTGGCAAAGAGCCCCCGCTCGTAGATCACGGGCTCAAAGAGCGGGGCGCATTCCTTGGCCTCCTCCCGATAGCGCGGGTCGGTAAGGAGGAACTGCTCTCGGCGGGTGATGAGGAGGGCGCCCGAACTTTCGGTAAGGCTCACGTCAAGGGGCGGAAAACCCGAGAGATAGCGCCGGTTCTCCGGCGAGAGCACGAGCAGGGCGTCGGCCCGCCGGGCGGCGAGCGCAAGCTTCACACGACGGAGTCGTTCACGACGTTTCACGGAGCCTCACCACCTGATCGAGGATCTTTTCGGCGATCTCTTCCTTGGGGCGCCGCGAAAGCTCGATCCTTCGCCCCTCGCGGTCGAGGATGAGGACCTCATTGGTCTCGGCCTCAAAACCCGCGCCCGGGCGATCAATGGGGTTGGCCACGAGGAGATCGAGCCCCTTTTGCCGCAGCTTGCGCGCGGCCTCCGAGGCCAGGTTTTCCGCCTCCTCGGCGGCAAAACCCACGATCACCTGCCCCGGACGCCTCTTCCGGGACACCTCGGCCAGGAGATCGGGTGTGGGTTCGAGCTCAAGGACGAGCCTTTCGCGGCGCTTGATCTTTTCCGCGCGGAAATTCACGGGGCGATAGTCGGCCACCGCGGCCACCATGAAGAGGACGTCGGCCGCGGGGAAGTGCTCAAGGAGCGCCTCCTGCATCTCCGCGGTGGTCTCCACCGGCACGCGCGTAAAGAGCGGCGGGATCGGGACCGAGAGCGGGCCGTGGATAAGAACGACCTCGGCCCCGCGCTCGAAGGCCGCCTGGGCCAGGGCGAGCCCCATGCGCCCGGAGGAGCGGTTCGAGAGATAGCGCACGAGGTCAACGGGCTCCCGCGTGGGTCCGCAGGTGACCACCACCCTGAGGCCGGAGAGATCGGGCGGCGAAAGGAGGCGCCTTGCGTAAGCGAGGATGACTTCCTCGGAGGGAAGCCTTCCCGGCCCGCTCTCCCCGCAGGCCAGGGGGCCTTCGTCCGGGGAGACCACGGTGTAGCCCCAGTTCCTGAGGATCTGCACGTTCTCCTGCGTGGCGGGATGGGACCACATCTTTTCGTTCATCGCCGGGAAGATGAGCCCCGGGGCCTCGGTGGCCAGGAGGCAGGCCACGAGAAGGGAAGAGGCGTCTCCCATCCGCAGCGCGCTCAGGAAGGAGGCCGTGGCCGGGGCCACGAGCACGAGCTCGGCCCAGCGGGCGAGCTCGGTGTGGGGGATGAAACCGCCCTGCGGGCGCAGGAAGTCTTCGGGAAGGAAGACCCGGGCGCCGGAGACGGTCTCAAGCGTAAGCGGCGTGACGAAGGCCCGGGCCCCTTCGGTGAGGACCACCCGCACCTCGGCGCCCTCGCGTTTGAGGGCCCGGACGAGGGAAGGGATTTTGAAGGCCGCGATCCCTCCCGTGACCCCGAGAAGGACGCGGCGCCCGGAAAGCTTCATGCGTTATTCGTTGAAGGTCTCGCTGGCCCAGATCTGGACCTCGGTGGTCCAGGGCGAACCCTTGATGTAGATGAAGCAGGAGCCGTTGGGACGGTTGAAGGCGAGAAGGATGTCCTTGTAGTAGATGCTTCCCGTGAGCGTCCAGCCGCGGGCCGCGAGCTGGTTCTTGAAGAACTCCACCAGGGACTCCACCTTGACCCGCCCTTTGATGGTGAGCACGCCGCCGATGTAGTTCTGGGTGCGCACGATCATCGAGTGTTCCTGATCCACCTTCATGCTCGCCGGGATGACGATGTCCGGAAACTCGGTGCCGGTGTAAAAGGGTTTCGGCGGGCTGGGGGGAGTGGTCTCACTCCTCTTCTGGGAAGAAGTGGTGGTGCAGGAGACCAGGGCCAAAACCATGAAGACCACGAAAGAAAGGAAAATTTTCCGCTGCATTCTTACCTCCTCTACGAAACGTTTTTTGACTCGTTGCATTATGCCCCTTCCTTCGGGGCCAAATCAAGAGCCGCGGCCTCAATCCGTCTCGCGCCGCCGGAAGAGGACCTTCGATCTCTTCAAGGTCTCCGTGACGCTTCGGCGGACCCCTTCGGGCCAGGTATCGAACTCCCGCTTCGTGATGGGATAGACGCGAAGCTCGGGCCGCCTGCGCTCCGGCGGATAGTAGAGGTCGAGCCGCTCGAAGTAGGAGAGCGTGCTCTCCGTGATCCAGAGGAGGACGTCCTGGCGCGCCTCGGTGGAGGTGGGAAGGAGATAGACGGCCTCGATCTCTTCCCTTTTCCGCCAGAGGTCGAGCAATTCCTGGGGGATCCCTTCCATGATCTCTCTCCTGAAGCCTTCTTCGCCCGCAAGCGGGCCTACCGGGACTTGCGCGCCTCGGCCAGGAGCTTTTCCACGTAGGCCGGCACCACCTGGCTCGCCGGGCCGAAGTGGTGCTCGTGGAAGAGATCGGTCACCGCCGAGGGCTCGAGGTTTAGCTCCACGCACCAGGCCCCGGCGCGCCTGGCCACCTGCACGAAGCCCGCCGCGGGATAGACCGTGCCGGAGGTGCCGATGGCCAGGAAGAGATCGCATTCCTGAAGCGCGCGGTAGATCTCCTCCAGGTGAAAGGGCATCTCCCCGAACCAGACCACGTGCGGCCTGAGCTTTCCCACCGCACCGCAGGCCGGACAAGGGGTCTTGGTGGAGATGGCCCCGGTCTCGGGAAAGACCCCCTGGCAGGCCTCGCAGCGCACCTTGAGGAGCTCGCCGTGCATGTGGAGGAGACGCTTGCTGCCGGCCCTTTCGTGGAGATCGTCCACGTTCTGGGTCACGAGGAGGACCTCTCCGGGATACTCCCGCTCGAGACGGGCCAGGGCGTAGTGGGCCGCGTTGGGCTCGACCTTCAAGAGGTCGCGCCGGCGGGCGTTGTAGAACTCGTGGACCAGGTCCGGGTTTCGGGCAAACCCTTCGGGGGTGGCCACTTCCTCGAGGTCGAACTTGCTCCAGAGGCCGTCCTTGTCCCGAAAGGTGGGAATGCCTGATTCCGCCGAGATCCCGGCCCCGGTGAGGATGACGATCTTCTGGTAACGCATCCTGAGGAAACGTTAATCACGCCCTCCCCGACTCGTGAAGAGGGAGGACTTGGGCTATCTTTAAGGCCATGCATTGCAGCCTGCGCGAAGAGGCGGCAAACCGCCTGAATAGGCCCCTCCCCCTGCTCGAAGTCCGGGGTGTGGGCAAACACTTCGAGGGGGTGAAGGCCCTGGCCCACGTCTCCTTTGACCTGCGCGACGGCGAGATCCTCGGGCTCATCGGCCCCAACGGCGCGGGGAAGACCACGCTCATCAACCTCGTCACGGGCTTCCTCCGGCCGGACGAAGGCGAGATCTACTTTTCCGGCGCCCGCATAGACGGCAGACCCCCGGAGGCCCTGGCCCGCCTGGGGCTTGCCCGCACCTTCCAGCATCTGCAGATCTTTCCCGAGCTCACGGTCTTTGAAAACGTCCTCCTCGGGCTCACCCGACGGGTGAGGCGCCGCTTCTGGCACGATCTCCTGGGGCTCAGAAAGGCGCGGGAGGAGGAAGAAAGTTTCCGCGAGGAGGCCCGGCGCATCCTCGAAGACTTCGGCCTTTCGGAGCTCTCCGACACCCCGGCCGGAGTCCTTCCCTACGGGGACCAGAGGCGCGTGGTCCTGGCCCGGGCCCTGGTCTCTCGCCCCCGGCTCCTCCTCCTCGACGAACCCGCCGCCGGACTTTCGCCGGCTGAGGGGCGCGAACTCCTCGCGCTCCTGCGGCGCATGCACCAGGAGGGGCTCTCCATCCTCCTCGTGGACCACGACGTGGAGCTCGTGCTCGGCATCTGCCAACGGGTGGTGGTCCTCGCCTCGGGTGAGGTCATCGCCTGCGGCCCTCCGGAGGACGTGCGCCACGATCCGCGGGTGATCGAAGCCTATCTGGGGGACAGAGATGCTGCTTGAGGCCGAAGATCTCTGGGTCCACTACGGGGCGGTGGCCGCCCTCCAGGGGGTCTCCTTCCGGTTGCGCGCCGGGGAGTTCCTCATGATCCTCGGGCGAAACGGGGCCGGAAAGAGCACGTTGCTCAAGGCCCTCTGCGGCCAGGTGCCTCTGAAGACCGGCCGGATCTCCTTTGCGGGAAAGGAGATCGGACGTCTGCCTCCCTGGCGGCGCACGAAGCTCGGGCTTTCCCTGGTGCCTGAGGGACGGCGCGTGTTTGCCCCGCTTTCCGTGCGGGAGAATCTCGAGCTCGGGGCCTTCAGCCGTCCGCGGGGCCTCGAGGAGCGCCTGAAGGACGTCCTCTCCCTCTTTCCCGAACTCGTCCCCAAGCTCGATCTCCCCGCCGGCGCCCTTTCCGGCGGAGAACAGCAGATGCTCGCCGTGGCCCGGGCGCTGATGAGCGAGCCCAAGCTCCTCCTCCTCGACGAACCCTCCATGGGGCTCGCTCCCAAGGTCGTGGCCCGCATCTACCAGACCCTGGCCGCGCTCAAGGGGAAGATGTCGCTTCTCGTGGTCGAGCAAAACCTCTCCCAGGGCC
>JAADCO010000138.1 GCA_013154385.1 Thermodesulfobacteriota bacterium | reverse complement strand
ACGGCCCAGACCTTCCTGCGGGTTCCCAACGGGGGCACGGTGGTCATCGGCGGACTCAAGATCGCCAAGAAACAGGAAGCCTACGACCGGGTCCCCGGTGTCTCGAAGATCCCGGCGGTGGGGAATCTGTTCAAAAATTCTCAAAAGAACCAGGAAGAGCAAGAACTCATCATCTTTATCACCGCGCGGGTAATCAGCAGTGCCGTGGAGGAAATTGACTACTGAGATTTCATTTGCCAAAGATCTCCCTTCCCCTTAATTTAAGGGCATGCCCAGCGGGATTATTCTCTTGAGGGAGATCTTTTGGCGTTTTTGGCAGGACCGTTGCCTGACCAACGCCCAGGCCCTCACCTATAACACCGTCTTCGCCCTGGTCCCGCTGCTGGCTTTTGCCCTTTCCATGGTGCGCTTCTTCGTGGGCACCGAAGACATCCTCATGCGCCTGAACGAGGCCCTTTCCCAGTTCCTCAACCCCGGGGCCCTGAGCCGTGCGCAGGAGGTGGTGCTCGATCTCATCAGCAAGGCCCAGAAGGGCCCTCTCGGCGCAGCGAGCATGGCCATCTTCATCACCATGGTCCTGGGCCTGCTCATGCAATTCGAAGGTGTGCTCAACCAGATCTTTCGCATAGAAAACCAGCGCTCTTTCCTCCATCGGCTAACGGTCTATTGGATGGGCCTCACCCTGGGGCCCCTGCTGGTGGCCCTGCCCCTTGGCGTCACCATCTATCTCACCCACATGGGGCTCAAAGGCACGGGGGTGGCCTCCCTCTTTCTCAAGTTCTGGACCATCCCCACCATCATCCTCCTCTTCACCATCATCTTCCTCTATCTGCCGGCCAAGAGGATAAAGCTCATCCCCGCCATTGTCGGGGCCTCTACCGCCGGTATCCTCTGGACCATCGTCGCTTCTCTCTACGCCATCTATACCAGCAAGGCCGTGGCCTACTCCAAGCTTTACGGCTCGCTTTCCACCATTCCGCTCTTCTTGCTCTGGTTGTGGGTCAACTGGTCTCTCGTGCTGCTCGGCGCAGAGGTCGCCGGGGTCCTCAACCAAAGGCGAGAGATACTGGCCCATTACCGGGCCAACCGGAAGCTTTCCTGGCTCCTTTTCGGATTGGGCGCCTTGATCGAAATCTACGAGGCCCATTTTCGCGGGGTACCGGGGCCCTGCATTGCCGAACTCGCGGAAAACATGGGCGCCTCTCCCTTCGATCTCTTGAAACTCCTCAAACGCCTGGAAAAAGCCGGGATCATCCAGTGTTTCGACGAGCGTTACTATCCTGCCAGAGCCGCCGACAACCTCAATCTGCTCGAAGTACAACGGGCCCTGGAAGGAGAACTGCCAGATGAACCTCCCGAAGCCCCGTCTTTGAGGGTACCCTATCAATTTCTCAAGGAGCGGGAAAACTTCTGGAGGGGCAAGACCGTCAAAGACATGCTCCAAGAAGTTCTCAAAGAAGAGGAGGAACTCCATGGCCCGATGCCGGATCTGTCGCCAGGAGAAGGCCACCATCTACATACCCCATCATCGCCTGCCCCTATGTGACCAGCACTTTATCGAATGGTTCGAAAACTACCTCGAAAGAACCATCAAAAAATTCAAGATGTTCCGCCGCCAGGACCGCGTCCTGGTAGGGGTCTCCGGCGGGAAGGATAGCCTCAGCCTTTGGCAGGGCCTGGTTTCTCTGGGTTATCAGGCCGACGGGATCTTCATCGACCTGGGCATAGAGGACTTTTCCCTGCCCTCCCGCCGCGTCTCCGAAAACTTTGCGGAAAAAATCGGCCGCCCCTTACACGTGATCTCCATGAAGAAGGAGCTGGGGTTCACCATTCCGGACCTCAAGAACCGCACGCAGAAATACTGCTCCCTGTGCGGAAGCGTGAAGCGATACTTTCTCAATCACCTGGCCCGAAAGCTCGGCTATCAGGTGCTGGTCACCGGCCACAACCTGGACGATGAAGCCTCCTCCCTCCTCGGCAACGTGATCAACTGGCATCTCAAGTATCTGGCCCGCAAGTATCCGGTCCTTCCCGAAGGAAACGGCTTCGTGCGCAAGGCCAAACCCCTCTGTCGTTTCACCGCCTTTGAGATCCGCGAATACGCCAAGAGAAAGGGCATAGAATACCTCGAAGATCGCTGCCCCCTTTCGCCAGAAGCAACCCGTTTGGTTTACGCGGAGGTCATGGATCAGCTAGAAGAGAAGATGCCGGGCACCAAGCTGCGTTTCTATCTCGACTATCTCCGCAAGGCCTATCCCATATTCCACGAAAAAGTCGAAGATTTCATGGAAAAACCCCTCACCGTCTGCGAGATCTGCGGAGAACCGGCGGTCTCGTCGCCCTGTTTCGTGTGCCGCCTGAAGGAAGAGTTCAAGGCATGAGATACTTCTGTTCGTTCTTGGGCACCCACCAGCGCTCCAGATTGTAGGAAATGCCTATGGGCGCGGGCTTGATGCCGCGGAACCGCTTGTGGATGCAGGGAAGAGCCATGGGCACGTAGAGAAACGTGTAGGGTTGGTCTTCGGCCAGGATCTCCTGGAAGCGGAAGTAGATCTTTTTGCGTTTCTCGCGGTCAAAGGTGCGTCTTCCCTCTTCGAGGAGGCGATCCACCTCCGGATTGGCGTAACCGATGAAATTGAGACCCGGGGGCTTGATCTTGCTCGAGTGCCAGATGTCGTAGACATCCGGCTCGGTGGAGGTGGTCCAGCCCAGGATGACGGCCTCAAAGCGCCTCTTGTCAATGAACTCCTTGATGAAGGCCGTCCATTCCACCGTGCGAATGTTCATCTTGATCCCCACCTGCGCCAGGCGATACTGGATCACCTGCGCCGTCAAGAGACGTGAGGTGTTCCCCTGATTGGTGAGCACCGTAAACTCGAATCGTTTGCCATCCTTGTCGAGCCAACCGTCGCCGTCGGTGTCCTTCCAGCCCGCTTCAGCCAGGAGCCTCCGCGCCCGCGCGGGATCGTACGGATAGCGTTTGACGTTCGGGTTGTAAAACCACGTGTCCGGCTTATACGGCCCTGTAGCCACCACGCCCAACCCGTAGAGCACCCCCTGGATGATCTCCTTTTTGTCTATGGCGTAGGATATGGCCTGCCGCACCCTCTTATCGCGAAAGAAGGGATGCCTCAGGTTGTAGCCCAGGTAGGTGTAGGAGAACGAAAGGTATTTGTATTTGCGAAAACGGGCCAAAAAGGAGGGCGAATTCGTCTCCCGCGCGTACTGAAGGGGGGTGAGCCCCATCCAGTCTATGCCTTCGGCCTTGAGCTCCATGAACATGGTCGTGGGATCGGGGATGATCCGGAAGATGACGTAGTTCAGATACGGCCGGCCGGCGAAGTAATCCGGATTGGCCTTGAGGACGATCTTCTCCTGGGAGCGCCATTCCTTGAACCTGAAAGGCCCCGTGCCCACGGGATGACGACCGAAGTCGGTCTTGGTGATGTCTTTTCCCTCAAGGAGATGTTTGGGGAGAACCACCAGATTCCCCCAGGAGCCCAGGGCCGGGGCAAAGGGCTCGCGATAGTGGACGCGAAAGGTGTAGCGGTCAACCACCTCGGCCTTCTCCACCTCCAGGAAATCACCGGCGTAGGCCGAAGGGGTCTTGGGATCGGTGATCAGCTTGAACCCGAAATAGACGTCTTCGGCGGTAAATTCCACCCCGTCGTGCCATTTCACGCCCCGCCGCAAGTAGAAGGTGATGGTCTTCCCCCCGTTTGAGACCTCGAACCTCTCGGCTAGGTCCCCCACCAGGTTTAGGTCCTTGTCGTACTTCACCAGGCCGTTGAAAATGAGCCCGGCCACCTCGTGGCTGGGGGCATCGGTGGCCAGCATGGGAATCAGGATGCTCGCGTCGCCGATGGAACCGATGACCAGGGCGTCTCCGTAATCCTGCGCCCTGAGCGGGACCGTCCAGAGGAGAAGAATCAAGACCAACCAGCGAAACACCTTTGCCTCCGTGGAAGTTGCTCCGCAAGAGAAACTTAGTATTTATTTGGCCGGGCTTCAAAGAAAACTGGTTAGCCGGAAGGAGATAGATTAGAGTGCTAGGGAAGGAGGTCTGCCTTGGCCGAAGCCCTGATTTATCCCCATACCCACTTGCGGCTCGATCTGGCCTCTCTGGTCCTGGCGGTCTTCGAAAAAGTCGCCCTTCTCCAGCCCAGTGAAGCGCCTCCCAAGGGGGCCTTTGCCAAACTCGTTTCCAAGGGCTGGGTCGAGATCATCACTCCGCCCCCCTTTGGCGAAAAACTCCCCTGGTTCGAACGATTGGTGGCCTCCTACGAGGAGTGGGGGCAGATGATGCGCTGGCCGGAAAACGTCTCCCTTTTCAAGGCCTGGCCCGAGGCCGTGGAGGAATCCGTGGCCGAAATCAAGACCGCCATCATCGGTCGAAGCGACCAGCAAGACGACCCCATCCTGCGCGCGCGGGTGGTGCTCCAACTGGCCCAGAATCTCGACCAAAGGCTTGAGGAACTCGACTTCGAGTTCGAACGTTTAAAGGAACAGGCCTCTCGCCTCTCTGACTTCGTCGTCGGGAAAGATCCCACCCTCAAACGCTTTCCCCACTGGATAGTCGAGGGCCGGGAACCGAACTGGGAACTGCAGGGAATTGAAGAGAGAATGAGGGCTTTTGCCAGGCTGGTCCCGCTTTTGGGAGAGCTCCCGGAAATCATCGCCACGGATCAGATCGAAGTGCGGGACACCCTCCTCGATCTGGCCCAGGACCCCAAAAACAAAGGCCGCATCCCGCTTGTTCCGGTAGACCTCGAGGGAGATCGCGAGCCGATCCTCCGGCAAAACCGTCAACGTTTGGAGGCCCTGCTCAAGGGGGCGGCCGAACCAGAACCCGAGGAAGGGCCTCGGCTCGAGGTCTGGGAGATCCCCCACGAAGTCAAAAGCCTGCTCACGGCCGTGCGGCAGCCGGAGGAGCTGCGACCCGGCCGTTGCTTCCTCTATTTCTTCACCCGGCTCTAGGCCCTCTTGACAAAGGGGACCTTATCGAGCACTAATTAAAGCGAGTGGCGGCGTAGCTCAACTGGTAAGAGCATGCGGCTCATATCCGCAAGGTTCGGGGTTCGAGTCCCTGCGCCGCCACCAAGCTCCGAGGCGGCGTAGCCAAGCGGTTAAGGCGACGGTCTGCAAAATCGTTATTCCGGGGTTCGAATCCCCGCGCCGCCTCCAAGGTTTTCCCCAATGTTCGAACTCACCATCAGAGACGAATTCGCCGCAGCCCACTATCTGCGAAACTATCCCGGGGCCTGTGAGCGCCCTCACGGACACAACTGGAAGGTCGAGGTGTGCGTCCGGGGAGAGAAACTTAACGAAATCGGCATCCTCATGGACTTCAAAGACCTCAAGAAACACCTGAAGGAAGTCCTCGAAGACCTCGACCATCGCGACCTAAACCTGCATCCGGCCTTTCAGGACCAGAACCCCTCCTCGGAAAACATCGCCCGTTACATCTTCCTGAAGCTCAAGGAACGGCTGGCCAATTATCCGGTAGAACTCGTGCGGGTCACGGTTTGTGAAACCGAACGCTCCTGTGCCTCCTATTACGGTTAAGGTCTGCGAAACCTTCGTCAGCCTGCAGGGTGAAGGCACCCACGTTGGACTACCCACCTTTTTCGTGCGGCTTTCAGGTTGCAACCTCTCCTGTTCCTGGTGCGACACCCTCTATGCGCGCGAGGAGGGAACCCCCCTGACCATCGAAGAGATCCTCATCCGCTGGCGCGAGGAGGGGGCTCTTCCCTGGGTGCAGATCACCGGCGGCGAACCGCTTCTCCAGGAAGGGGTCTATCCCCTCATGGAGGCCTTTCTGGACGAAGGCGCTTCCGTTCTGCTCGAAACCAACGGGAGTGTCTCCCTCGCCCGGGTGCCCCGCAGGGTGATCAAGATCATGGACCTCAAGTGCCCTTCCTCGGGCATGACCCAGCAGATGCGCTGGGAAAA
>JAADCO010000098.1 GCA_013154385.1 Thermodesulfobacteriota bacterium | reverse complement strand
CTTTGCGAAAAAGGCCTATTCGTCCTCGGGCTTGATCCCGAGTTCCTTCTCCTTTTCCGCCACGAGGAGCCTCGTCTTGACCACCGTGTCCGGCGTAAGGCTCATGGAGTCAATGCCGCACTCCACCAGGAAGGCGGCGAAATCGGGGAAGTCGCTCGGCGCCTGACCGCAGATGCCGATCTTCTTCTTGGCCTTCTTGGCCTCCTGGATCACCTCGCGGATGAGCTTCTTCACCGCGGGGTTGCGCTCATCGTAGATGTGGGCCACGAGCTCGGAGTCGCGGTCAAGACCCAGGGTGAGCTGGGTGAGGTCGTTTGAGCCGATGGAGAAGCCGTCGAAGACCTTGGCGAACTCGTCGGCAAGCACCACGTTGCTCGGGATCTCGCACATGACGTAGACCTCAAGGCCGTTTTCTCCCTGCTTGAGGCCGTACTTCTCCATGACCTTGATGACCTTCTTGCCCTCCTCCACCGTGCGGCAGAAGGGCACCATGACCTTCACGTTGGTGAGCCCCATCTCGTCGCGCACCTTGCGCAGGGCCTTACACTCGAGGGCAAAGGCGGGTTCAAACCGCGGATCGTAGTAACGCGAGGCCCCGCGCCAGCCGATCATGGGGTTGTGCTCCACGGGCTCGTAGAGGTAACCGCCGGTGAGTCCGGCGTATTCGTTGCTCTTGAAGTCGGAGAGACGGACGATCACGTCCTTGGGATAGAAGGCCGCGGCGATCATGGCGATGCCCTGGGCGAGCTTGTCCACGTAGAACTCGGCCTTGTCCTCGTACATGGGGGTCTTCTCGTCGATGATCTTCACCACTTCGCGGATCTTGGGATCGCGGCGCGCCTTCTTCTTGAGCTCCTGATAGTTCAGGAGGGCCAGGGGATGGATGGCGATGTGGGAGCCGATGATGAACTCAAGCCGCGCCAGCCCTACCCCGTCGTTCGGGAGCTGAGACTGGGCAAAGGCCTGCTCGGGGATGCCCACGTTCATCATGATCTTGGTGCGGGTCTTCGGCACCTTGGCGAGATCGATGCGCTCCACCTCGAAGGGCACGAGTCCCTCGTAGACGTAGCCTTCCTCACCCTGGGAGCAATCCACCGTGACCTCCATGCCGGTCTTGATGACCTCGGTGGCGTTGTCCGTGCCCACGATACAGGGGATACCCAGCTCGCGGGAGACGATGGCCGCGTGACAGGTGCGCCCACCGCGGTTGGTGACGATGGCCGCGGCCACCTTCATGATGGGCTCCCAATCCGGGTCGGTCATGTCGGTGACGAGCACCTCACCCGGCTGGAACTCGTGGATCTTCGAGACGTCCTCGATGACCCGGGCCTTGCCCTGGCCGATCTTGCTGCCCACGGCCTTACCCGTGGTGAGCACCTTGCCCTTCCCCTTGAGCTTGTAGATCTCGTAGTACTGTTCCTTCTTGGCCCCGTGGACCGTCTCCGGACGGGCCTGGACGATGAAGAGCTCTCCGGAACCGACCTCTTTTCCGTCGCCGTCCTTGGCCCATTCGATGTCCATGGGCCGACCGTAGTGTTCCTCGATGATGATGGCCCACTTGGCGAGCTGAAGGATCTCGTCGTCGTTGATGCAGAACTGCTGCCGCAGTTTCTTCGGCGTCTTCACGTTGCGCACCGGGCACTTGGGGCTCTTGCCGTAGACCATGCGCAGCTCTTTGGAGCCGAGCTTCTTCGAGAGGATGGGGCGATAGCCCTGCTTGAGCGTGGGCTTGAACACGTAGAACTCGTCCGGGTTGACCGCTCCCTGGACGACGTTCTCACCGAGACCCCAGGCGCCGGTGATGTAGACCACGTCCCGGAAACCGCTTTCCGTATCGAGGGTGAACATGACGCCGGCCGAGGCCGCGTCGCTTCTCACCATCTTCTGGACCGCCACCGAGAGATAGACGTTGAAGTGGTCGAAGCCCTTGTCCTGGCGGTAAGAGATGGCCCGGTCCGTGAAAAGCGAGGCGAAACAGCGCTTGACGGCGTTGATCACGTTGTCCGCGCCCTGAATGTTGAGATAGGTCTCCTGCTGCCCGGCGAAGGAGGCGTCGGGGAGGTCTTCGGCCGTGGCCGAGGAGCGCACCGCCACGTCCACCGCCTCCTGACCGTAGCGCTTGGAGAGCTCGGCGTAGGCCTTGCGGATCTCTTCGGCGAGCTTTTCCGGCATCTTCGCCTTCAGGATGAGGTTGCGCACTTTGCGTCCGCGCGTCTGAAGGTCTTTGATGTTGTGCGTATCAAGCCCGGAAAGGATCTCCCGGATCTGATCGTCGAGATGGTTCTCCTTGATGAAATATCGATAGGCAGCGGCGGTGACGGCGAAACCGTCGGGCACTTTGACCCCTTTGGGGGTCAGGTTGCGGAACATTTCCCCGAGAGAGGCGTTCTTTCCGCCTACCAGGGGGACGTCCTTGATGGAAATCTCGTTGAACCACAAGATAAGGGGTTCGTTAGACATGGTGACACTCCTCCTCGTCCGTTTGGGTTTGAATGCCTACAACCAAGACCCGTAGGCTCGTTGTTTCCCGGGGAAGGCTGTCAATGGGGAAGGAAAGCTTCTTTGTCGGATTGGAACCTTCCATTTTTTCCGATGTCCACCTCGATCATCTAAGAAGAGGATACAAACTTTAACCACCTTTTAGCAATCGGAATTTTCTACTGTCAAGAAGACTCGCCAGTAGAAAGGGAAAGTTTTAAATTAGGAAACCGATCAAAAAGGCAAAGATGGTCCGTCGACATGGAGAAACTGCCGTGGGGCGTACTAGAAGAGGAAGATTGGCGCATCCTGAAAGATCTCTTCGCCACGGCCCCGGACTGCGCCAAGTTCCTTTCCCGGCGCCTGCACCTCGAACTGGGCGAGACCATGCGGCGCCTGCGCGAGCTGGAAAACATGGGCTTCCTTGAGCGCGTGGGCGGAAGGTTCCTGAAGAAAAAGGGCCTGCGCCGCCCCAAGCACATGAATCACACGTATTACGAACTGACGCGCCCGGCAAGGCTTCATCTGAGACAGCTCCTCTTTGAGGAGCGGTCTTGATGGGTTTATGCTGGAGATCACTTCTTTCTTTTCACGGGAGGAAAGATGGAACTTGAAGAAAGCACCGTCACCATGGGTGATCTCTCCGAAGAGGAGACCATCGAGATCCCCGAGGTCCTGCCCTGCATGGCCATCAGGGACGTGGTCCTCTTCCCCACGATGGTCATCCCGCTCTACGTGGGACGGGAGAGTTCCTTGGCGGCCATCGAAGAGGCCTTAAACAGCGAACGTCTCCTCGTCCTCCTCACCCAGAAAGACCCGGAAACCGAAGACCCGCGCCCCGAGGACCTCTATCACGTGGGGGTTGTGGCCATCATCATGCGCACCCTGAAGCTTCCCGACGGGCGGCTCAAGGTCCTCGTCCAGGCGCTGGCCCGCACCACGGTGACCGAGTTCCGCCAGGAAAAGCCCTTCTTCCTCGTGCGGCACGAACCCGTGCGCGAGGAGGAGCCCGAAGGCGTGGACGTGGAAACCGAGGCCCTCATGCGCTCGGTCAAGGAGATCGCCGAAAAGGTCTTCGCCCTGCGCGGGCAACTCACCCCGGAGTTCACCTCGGTGCTCGAAGGGGTCGAGGAGCCGGGGCGTCTGGCCGACATGGTGGCCTCCCACATGCGTTTTAAGATCTCCGAGGCCCAGGAGATCCTTGAGACCCTCGATCCCATCGAGAGGCTGCGTAAGCTCCATCGTTTCCTCCTGCGCGAGCTCGAAGTGGCCACGGTGCAGGCCAAGATCCAGACCGAGGCCCAGGAGGAGATGAGCCGCACGCAGCGGGAATACTTCCTGCGCGAACAGCTCCGGGCCATCAAGCGGGAGCTCGGCGAGGTGGACGAGCACGCCCAGGAGATCGAGGAGTTCCGCGAAAAGATCGCCAAGGCCCGCATGCCGAAGGAAGTCGAAAAGGAGGCCCTGAAACAGCTCCGCCGGCTCGAGATGATGCACCCCGACTCCGCCGAGGCGGCCATCATCCGCACCTATCTCGACTGGCTCATCGAGCTCCCCTGGCGCAAGCAGACCCGCGACAAGCTCGATCTCAAAAAGGCGCGCCAAATCCTCGACGAGGACCACTACGACCTCGACAAGGTCAAGGAACGCATCCTCGAGTATCTGGCCGTGCGCAAGCTGAACCCCAAGGCCAAGGGGCCCATCCTCTGCTTCGTCGGCCCTCCCGGCGTGGGGAAGACCTCCCTTGGGCGCTCCATCGCCCGGGCCCTGGGGCGCAAGTTCGTGCGCATCTCCCTCGGCGGCGTGCGCGACGAGGCCGAGATCCGCGGCCATCGCCGCACCTACATCGGGGCCATGCCCGGCCGCATCATCCAGGGCCTCAAGCAGGCCGGGACCAACAATCCGGTCTTCATGATCGACGAGATAGACAAGCTCTGCGCCGACTTTCAGGGAGACCCCGCCGCGGCGCTCCTCGAGGTGCTCGACCCCGAACAGAACCACTCCTTCGTGGACCACTATCTCGGGGTGCCCTTCGACCTCTCGAAGGTCATGTTCATCGCCACGGCCAACATGACCGACCCCATCCCGCCGGCGCTCAAGGACCGCATGGAGATCATCTACATCTCGGGCTACACCGCCGAGGAAAAGCTCGTCATCGCCCGGCGCTACATCCTCCCGCGCCAGATCAAGGAACACGGCCTGAAACCCGAGGACGTGAAGATCTCCGACGAGACCATCCTCAAGATCATCAACGAGTACACCGAAGAGGCCGGGCTGCGGGAGCTTGAGCGCAAGATCGCCGCCATCTGCCGCAAGATCGCCAAGAGGCTTGCCGAGGGAGAAAAAGGCCCCTTCGTGATCTCGCGCAAGAACCTCCACAAGTACCTCGGGGTCCCGCGCTACGTGCCCGAACTAGAACAGGAAGAGGACGAAATCGGCGTGGCCACGGGGCTGGCCTGGACCGAGACCGGGGGCGAGGTCCTCTACGTGGAGGCCCTGGTCATGGAGGGCAAGGGAAACCTCATCCTCACCGGCCATCTCGGGGAGATCATGCGCGAGTCCGCCCAGGCCGCGCTCTCCTACACCCGCTCCCGGGCCAAGGAGTTCCGCATCCCCGCTGACTTCTACGAGAAGATGGACATCCACGTCCACGTGCCCGCCGGCGCCATCCCCAAGGACGGACCGTCCGCCGGGGTGACCATGGCCACGGCCATGATCTCGGCCCTCGCCGAGATCCCGGTCTCCAAGGACGTGGCCATGACCGGGGAGATCACCCTGCGGGGCAAGGTCCTTCCCGTGGGCGGCATCAAGGAAAAGGCCCTGGCCGCCCTGCGCAAGGGGATCACCAAGGTCATCATCCCGGAGAAGAACGTGAAGGACCTCGAGGAGATCCCCAAGCCCATGCGCCGGAAGATCGAGTTCATCCCCGTGCGCCACATGGACCAGATCCTCGAAGTGGCCCTCCTTCCGGAGAAGGCCAAAAAGACCAGGCGCCGTCGGAAGAAATGATCCCCCGCCGGGAACTAGAGGCCCTTCTTGCGGGAAGGCTTCCCCTCTGGCCCTATCTCGAGGAGGCCCGCCGCGTGCGCGAGGCGGCCTTCGGCCGGGAGGTCGAGACGTGCGCCATCTTGAACGCCAAAAGCGGCCGTTGCCCCTCGGACTGCGCCTTCTGCGCGCAATCGGCGCATCACCGCGCGAAGGCCCCGGTCTATCCCCTGCTCTCCTCAGAGGAGATCCTCTCCGCCGCCGAAGAAGCGGCCCGCGCCGGCATCGACCGTTTCAGCCTCGTCACGAGTGGCATCAGGCTCTCGGCCCGGGAGTTCGAAAGGTTGCTTGAGGTCATCCGAAAGATCCGGAAGAGATGGCCGGGGCTCAAGCTCTGCGCCTCCCTGGGGCAACTCGGACGAAGCGAGCTTTTGGCCTTGAAGGAGGCCGGTCTTTCCCGCTATCATCACAACCTCGAGACCGCCGAAAGCCTCTATCCCCGCATCTGTTCCACCCAGTCCTGGCGGGATCGCCTGCGCACCGCCGAAAGGGTCAA
>JAADCO010000028.1 GCA_013154385.1 Thermodesulfobacteriota bacterium | reverse complement strand
CTCGTCCTCGTGCGCCGCACGGTGGCCCGCGCCTCCCGGATCTCCCCCCGGGTGACCCTGGGGCTTGAGGACGTCTCGCGGAGCGAGAGGTCCTTTCTCTTTCAAATTTGTAAAGAAGCCCTCTCCGCCGGGGCCAGCCGGCTGCGCTTCTCGGACACCCTCGGCTTTCTCCATCCGCCGGAGGTGGCCGCGCTTTGCCGCTGGGCCCGCCGGAACTTCCCCCACGCGGAGATCGCCTTTCACGGCCACAACGATTTCGGCCTGGCCTCGGCCAACGCCGTAACGGCCCTGGTCTCCGGGGCGGACTGGGCGGACGTGAGCCTCCTCGGCCTGGGAGAGAGGGCCGGGCTGGCCAAGCTCGAGGAGGTGGCGGCCTATCTCTACTTCCGCCTGAACCGGCGCCATTACCGCATCGAGGAGCTCCCCCTCCTCTGCCGCTACGTGGCCTGGCAGGCCGGAGAGGTCCTTTCGGAATTCAAGCCCGTGGTGGGCCGCAAGCTCTTCTTCTGCGAAAGCGGGCTCCACGTGGAGGGGCTGAAGAAGACCCCCGGGCTCTACGAGCCGTTTCCCCCGGAGAGCCTCGGCCTGGAGCGGAAGCTCTCCCTCGGGGCCAAGAGCGGGCGCCGGGCCCTCACCCTCCTCCTCGAGGAGTGGAACCTGCGCTACCCCGCGGAGAGGATGGGGGAACTCCTGCGGGAGGTGAGGCGGAAGGCCCTCCTCCTGGGCCGTCCGCTGGAAAGGAAGGAAATAGAACGGGTTTTGGAGAATTTTACACTTTTGTCAGTTAAGCAGGGACAAAAATGAAAACTTTAGACGCTCTCAAGCTCGAAGTCCTTTACGCCACGCACGAACTCATCAGCCAGGCCCTCGACCTGGAGGACACCTTGCGCCGCATCCTGCGCATCCTGGCGGAAAAGCTCCACATGAAGCGGGCCTCGCTCGTGCTCTTCGACGAGACGCAGGGCACGTTGCGCATCAAGGCCTCCTACGGTCTGCGGCCCGAAGAGGAGGCCCAGGGCATCTACGCCCCGGAGGAGGGCGTTACGGGCCGGGTCTTTTCCACCGGCGAGCCGTGCCTGGTCTCCGACGTGAGCCGGGAGCCCCTCTTCCTCAACCGCACCGGCGCGCGCAGGCTCACCAAGGAGGTCATCTCCTTCATCGCCGTGCCCGTCAAGATCGGGGAAGAAACCCTCGGTGTCCTCTGGGTGGACCAGCTCTTCGACCAGCAGATCGGGCTCGAGGAAGACGTGCGCTTCCTCGAGGTGGTGGCCTTCCTCATCGCCCAGCTCGTCAAGCTCAAGCATCGGGTCGAGGCGCGGGAGGCCCGCCTGCGGGAAGAGAACCTCTCCCTGAAGGACGAGCTCGAGGGGCGTTTCACCGAGTTCATGTACGGCTCCCGCAGTCCGCGCATGCGGGAGGTGCTCAACCTCGTCAAGCAGGTGGCCCCCACCCGGGCCACGGTGCTCCTCCTCGGGGAGTCGGGCACGGGGAAGACGCTCACCGCCCGCCTCATCCACGAGCTGAGCCCGCGGCGCGAAAAGCCCTTCGTCAAGGTGAACTGCGCCGCCCTGCCGGAGAACCTCCTCGAGGCCGAGCTCTTCGGCTACGAACGCGGGGCCTTCACCGGGGCCACCTCGAGCAAGCCGGGCCGCCTGGAAACCGCTGCCGGCGGCACGGTCTTCCTCGACGAGATCGGGGAGCTCTCCCCGGCGCTCCAGGGAAAACTCCTGCGCTTCATCCAGGAAAGGGAGTTCGAAAGGCTAGGGAGCACGCGCACCATCCGCGTTGACGTGCGCGTGATCGCCGCCACCAACCAGAATCTCGAGCAACTGGTGGCCGAGGGGCGCTTTCGCGAGGACCTCTACTATCGGCTGAACGTCTTTCCCATCTGGCTCCCGCCCTTGAGGGAGCGACGCGAAGACATCCCCGGCCTCACGCGCTTCCTCCTGGCCAAGATGGAGCGGATCTACGGGCGCCATCTGGTGCTCTCCCCCCAGGCGCTCGATCTCCTCATGCGGTATCCCTTCCCCGGAAACGTGCGCGAGCTCGAAAACCTCCTCGAACGCCTCTTCATCGTCGCGCGGGAGGAGGTGGTGCCCGAATCCCTCATCCGCCAGTTGTTGCGCTTCAAGGGCCCGCGGGAGGAAGCCCCTCTTGCCCCGCCGCGCGAGCCCTCGGCGGAGGAGATACTCGAGGCCCTGCGGAAGCATCAGTTCGTCATCGCCCGCGCCGCCCAGGAACTCGGGCTCTCCTTCCGCCAGCTCCGATACCGCATCAAGAAGCTCGCTCTCGAAAGACACTTCCCCATCCGCCGGGGAAGACCCCCGGCCAGGAGGGCCTAGTCGGGCTCGTAGTTCCTGACGATCTCCTGGACCTTCTTCCCGTCCACCCTCTCGGCCCCGAAGTGTTTGATGACCTCGCCCACGGCCTGCATCTTGTTCTTGAAGCGCGAGAAGTCGAGCTTGGCGAGGAAGGCCCGGATCTCCTCCTCGGAGACCATCTGCGGCAGATAGGCGGAAAGGAGAGAGCGCTCCTTCTCGTAGTCCTCGCGGGAGATGGCCCCGAGCTTGAGGTTCTCCTCAAGGCCCTTGAGATACTTCTGAATGACCTTGACCACCTTCCGGTCCGAATAGTCCTTGTCCGGGTCGCGCTGGATCTCCCCGAGGATGGTCTTGAGGAGCGAGGCCTTCTCCCGGTCCTCCTTGAGCGCCCGGAGCATGTCCTTCTTGATCCTTTCGAAAAGACCCATCTTCCCCACCTCCTTTCCTCCGTGAGTCTACACGAGAGATAAGACTCTTTGCCCCCTTGTCAAAGACGGCGGCCAGACCCTAATTTGAAAAAATGATGTGGAAGGAAAGGCTGCTCCGCTACTACGGGCCACTGGCCCTCGTGGTGTTGCTCATAAGTGAGATCCTCCTCTTCGCCGGCGTCCCGCTGGTGGGGGAGTGGTTCTATCTCTTGGCCTGGTGGCCCTACATCTTCTTCGTGGACTGGCTCGTCAGGCGCCGGAAGGGCCGCTCGCTCATCGTGGACCGCACGCGCGAGTTCCTCGTGCTCATCCCCTGGTCAACCTTCATCTGGCTCGTGTTCGAATGGTTCAACCTCTATCTGCGCAACTGGCACTACGTGGACATCGTCTCCTCCCTGCCCCTGCGCTGGCTGGGCTACTTCCTCTCCTACGGCACGGTGCTTCCCGGACTGTTCGAGACCTACGAGCTCCTTGAGGCTTACGGGGTGCTTCGGAAGGTGCGCGCCCAGCCCCTGAGCGCCCCGCGGCTCTATCCCTGGTTCACGCTCCTCGGCATCGTTTGCCTCGTGCTTCCCCTGGCCTATCCGCGCTATTTCTTCCCGCTCATCTGGAGCTGTTTCTTCTTCCTGCTCGAGCCCGTGAACCACGCCCTCGGGGCCCCTTCCCTCCTCGGGGAGTGGGAACGCGGTTGCTGGCGAAAGTTCTTCCTGCTCCTCCTCTCCGGGCTCATCTGCGGCTTCCTCTGGGAGTTCTGGAACTACTGGGCCACGAGCAAGTGGGTCTACACGGTGCCCTTCGTGGGCCAGATCAAGCTCTTCGAGATGCCGCTCCTCGGCTTCCTGGGGTTTCCGCCCTTTGCCGTGGAGTGTTACGCCATGATGAACTTCATCAACCTCTTCCGCGGAGGACGGAGCTGGGAAGCCGACGCCCCGCGGCCCAGGGTCTGCTATCGCCTCCCCTGGTGGGTCTTCCTCGTGCTCCACGTGAGCTTCTACGCCTTCGTCTTCCACCAGATAGACCTCCACACGGTGGTAAGCTATCTCCCGTCATGAACCCCCTGGTGCTCTGGGTCACGGATCGGGGAAGAGAAGTGGCCGAAAGGCTTTGTGCCCGGCTTGCGGCTGAGAGCGCGCGCTATCGCCGGGACCTGGTAGAGGAGGCCTTCCTCCGCAAGCGGCCCCTCGTCTTCATCGGGGCCTGCGGCATCGCCGTGCGCGCCATCGCCCCCTTCCTGCGCCACAAGAGCCTCGACCCCGCGGTGGTGGTGGTGGACGAGGCGGCGCGCTTTGCCGTGAGCCTTCTTTCCGGGCACCTGGGCGGGGCCAACGCCCTCGCGCGCCAAGTGGCCGAGATCCTCTCCGCCGAGCCGGTGATCACCACCGCCTCCGACGTGCGCGGCCTCGTGGCCCTCGACCTCTGGCTGCGCGAACTGGGCGTGGAGATCGGAGACTTCGAGACCGTGAAGAGGCTCCAGGCCGAACTCCTGGCCCGGGGAAGCCTCCGCGTCTTCCTCGAACCTCCGCTCTCCGTGGAGCTTCCCGCAGGCCTCGTTCCCGCAACGGAAGAGGAGGCCGACCTCCGCCTCACCTATCGGCGCGACCCCGGGGCCTTCCATCCGCGCTGTCTCTGCCTGGGGCTCGGGTTCCACGCCGAAGAGGAGGCCCTACCCGCCAAGGTGAGGCAGATCCTCAGACAAAACGGTCTTGCGGAAGAGGCCGTGCTCCTCGTGGCCACCATCAACCGCCCGGGACGGGAGGAGCGCCTGAAGGAGCTCGCCCGGGAGCTCTCCGTGGGGTGCGCGCTCTTCGAAGGTGAAGCGCTGGCGGAGACCGACCCGCCTTCTCCCTCGCGGGCCGCGGAATTCCTGAAGCTTCCCGGGGTGGCCGAACCCGTGGCCCTCCTCGCGGCTGAAGGAGGCCCCCTCATCCTTCCCAAGCAGAGCGCAGACGGCATCACCCTGGCCGCCGCCGTGCATCGGCGTCTCGCCCGCTGAGCGCCTTGCTTCCTGCGTTTCTGATGCATATCTTTTCAAAAATCAGGGGGGAGTCGGCTTTTTGGTCCCTTTTTTCTCGGCTGCCGCAGGCGGCGAAACACTTTTCATCTCTTTAGATGAGCCAAACCCGAAAATTCCGGTCAAGAGAATCTCCGTTCAGGTCGAAAACTTTAAGGGGCGGGTGAAAGGACGAAAACTTGGGCGGGAAGAGCCTCCCCTTAGTCTTGGAGAAGACGGAAGACTGGCAACGTTTCCTGGCCACCTCACCGGTACCGCTGCTTTTGTGCGACGCGCACGGCACGGTCGTCCTGGCCAGCGAGAAGCTTAAGAAGTTCCTCGGCCCGAAGATCGAGGGCCGCAAGCTCGAGGACTTCGATCTCCCTCCCCTCTCGTCCCAGGCCCCACGGTTCATCTTCTGCAAGACCTGCTCGGGACGACTCCTGAAGATCACCTATCATCTGCTCCGGGACGAAGGGAACGAGCTCTGCGGGGCCATCCTCCACTTCGAGGACGTGGAAGAGGTCTTCGAAGAGGCCTTCCTTTCCACCTATCTCCGCCAGGAGGAGGGGGCGATCCTGCTCTCGCTCCAGGAACCCGAAGAGGACCGCCTCCTGAACAAGATCCTCGAGGCCCTCAAGGGGATCTACGCCGAGGGCACCCTGGGGCAGAAGGAAAAGGTCGAGGCCCTCGAGATCCTTTCCCGCGGCCTCGCCCACGACTTCCGCAACTTCCTCTCCGCCGTGGAGGGCAACCTGGAACTCGCCGAGAAGGCCCGGGACCCGGAAGAACGGGAACACTTCCTGAGGCGCGCGCAACGGGCCTTGAAACGGGCGCGGGAGTTCACCGAAAGGCTCCTCCATCGGCGCACCGCAGAGACCTACGACCTGGAGCGACTCCTGCGGGAGACCGCCGAACTGCTCCTTTCCGGGACGAGGATCAAGTGGGAGGTGAAGGTGGCGCCGGACGTCTGGTGCCCCAGGATGGATCGCGTGCAACTCACCCAGGTGCTCCTGAACCTCATCGCCAACGCCCGGGAGGCCATGAACGGAGACGGGCGCCTGGTCCTTGAGGCCGAAAACCTGAACCTTACGGAGAGAAAGGGCTGCCTCCGGCCCGGTCCCTACGTGCGCTTGTGCATCCGCGACACCGGCCCCGGCATCCCCAAGGAGGACCTGGTCCGCATCTTCAAGCCCGCCTACTCCTCGAAGGAAAAGGGCCACGGGTTCGGGCTCACCATGGTCTACTCCATCGTCAGGAGCTGCGGCGGGAGCATCGAGGTCGAGAGCCGGGAGGGCGAGGGCACGAGCTTCAACCTCTTCCTGCCCGCGCTGAAGACGAAGAGGCGGGAGGAGGCCTCCGGCGAAGAAGAAAAAGGCGCCGAAGAAAAGGGCCCCCGTCCCTCCGGCCCGGCGGTGCAGCGGGTCCTGGTGATAGACGACGACCCCGAACTGCTTTCGGTCTTCTCCGAGATGCTTGCGCTCCTCGGCTACGAGGTGGAAACGGAAAAGGACCCGCAGCAGGCCCTCTCCCGCTATCGGGAGGCCCTCGAGCAGGGCCAGCCCTTTGACTACGTGATTCTCGACTACGATCTACCGCACTCCACGGGGCTTGAGATCCTCGCCGCCTTGAAGGAGATGCACCCCGAGGCGCGGATAATCATCACCACGGGCTACACGGCCCCCGAGATCGTGGAAACCCTGAAAGATAGCGGCGCCTGGGCCTTCCTCAAAAAACCCTTCCGTCTAAAAGACCTTGCCTCCCTGCTTTGACCTTGTAAAAGACTCCCGGCGAGGCGTAAAATTTCTCAAATTTTGAGGAGGTAGTCCATGGTAGACGAGTTGATTCGAGAGATACTGTCTCGGCCGGGCAAGGAGAACATCGGCATGATCCTCAGCCACGTGGGCATTGTGCGCGGGCACTCCCGGGCCGGGCAAAAGGTCTCGGTGGTGAGGGTCAGGGTGAACCGGGAGGCCCTTTCCCGCATCCTGGAGGAGGCCCGCCAAAGGCCGGGAATATTCGCCGTGGAGGTCAAGATCAACGAGGGAGAGTTGCGCGTGGGTGACGTGCTCATGGTGCTCGTGGTCGCGGGTGACTTTCGCGAAAACGTCATCAACACCCTTACGGAGACCCTGAACGCCATCAAAGCGCAGGTGACCAGTAAGGAGGAAGAGGTGGAGGCTTAGATGGCCAAGAAATCGAAGAAGGCCCCGGAAAAGATCATCCTCGTCAACGCCGACCAGCCGGAAGAGGTGCGCGTGGCCCTGGTGGAAGACGGACGCCTCGAGGCCTTTGACGTGGAGACCGTGGTGCGGGAACACACCAAGGGCAACATCTACAAGGGCCGCATCGTCAACATCGAGCCCAGCCTCCAGGCGGTCTTCGTGGACATCGGCCTTTCCCGCAACGGATACCTGCCGTTCAAGGAGATCCATCCCGAGTACTACGGCTACGCCGAGGTCCTCGACAAGAACGGACGTTCCCGCATCCCCGAGCTCCTCGAGCCGGGCCAGGAGGTCCTCGTGCAGATCGTCAAGGAGGAAACCCCCACCAAAGGGGCGAGCCTCACCACCTATCTCACCCTGCCCGGTCGCTACGTGGTCCTCATGCCCGGAAACCCCACCCAGGGGGTCTCGAAGAAGGTGGAGGACGAGAGCAAGCGGAAGCGCTTGAAGGACATCCTCCTGGGGCTCAAGCTCCCCGAAGGCGTGGGGGTCATCATGCGCACGGCCGCGGCAGACGCCGCCAAGAAGCACATCATGGCCGACCTCCGCTATCTCATCCGCCTCTGGAACGAGATAAAGGCCAAGGCCTCGGAAGTGGAGGCCCCCACCCTCCTCTACAAGGACCAGGACGTGGTGGTGCGTTTCCTGCGGGAGCACCTGTCCTCGGAGGTCAAGGAGATCCTGGTGGACACGGAGGAGGCCTTCAACAACGTCAAAAACTTCCTCAAGCTCGTGGCCCCGCGCCAGACGCGAATCCTCAAACAATTCAACGAAGAGCGGCCCATCTTCTCCCTCTACAACCTGGAGGAGCAGATCGAAAACATCTTCAAGCCCGTGGTGCCTCTGCCCTCGGGGGGTACGCTTTTCATCGAGCCCACCGAGGCCCTGGTGGCCATTGACGTCAATTCCGGGCGCTTCGTCAAAGAGAAGGACCTCGAAGAGACCTCCTTTCGCA
This sequence comes from Thermodesulfobacteriota bacterium, assembly GCA_013154385.1. Classification (GTDB taxonomy): domain Bacteria; phylum Desulfobacterota; class Thermodesulfobacteria; order Thermodesulfobacteriales; family Thermodesulfatatoraceae; genus JAADCO01. The sequence continues at coordinate 16,143 of JAADCO010000028.1, read as the reverse complement.
CCAACCTGGAGGCCGCCGAAGAGATCGCCCGCCAGTTGCGCCTGCGGGACCTCGGGGGCCTCATCGTCATTGACTTCATCGCCATGAGGCAACAGAAGCACCGCACGCAGGTCCAGAGGCGCCTGCGCGAGTCCCTCAAGAAGGACCGGGCCAAGATCAGCATGACCAAGTTCAGCAAGCTCGGCCTCATCGAGATCGCCCGGCAAAAGCTGCAGGCCCCGCTCCAGTGGGGCAGTCACCGCCCCTGCCCCTACTGCCGCGGGCAGGGCCTGGTGCGCACGGTGGAGGTCCTGGCCACCGGGCTCCTGCGCCGCATCAAGAGCCGGCTGGCGGAAAGGAAGCTCCGCCGCCTCAAGGTGAAGGTGTGCCCGGAGCTCGCCTCCTATCTCCTGAACCAGAAGCGGCGCGACCTCTTCGCCCTCGAGGAGTACTACGAGACCTCCATCTACATAGAGCCGAACCCGAAGTTCCCGCCGGAAGAGACCGTGCTCGAGGAGGAAAAGCGCGAGGAGACGCCCAAGGAGGAGGCCGAAGCCGCGGAGAAGAAAGCGGAGAAGAAGGAAGAGGAAAAGGAAACCGAGCAGAAGGCGGAGAAGAAGACCAAGAACCGCCGGCGCAAGAAGAAGCGCTCCTCGCGGAAGAGCGAAGAGGCAAGCGAAGGCGCTAAGTCTTCGTAAAGGAGAGCACCACGAAGCCCGCCGCAGGATGCACCCCCTCGCGGGGGGACTCCACCTGCGGGGGGCCCTGCGGCGACTGAAAGAGGGTCGAGACCGCCCTCTTGAAGGCGAACCCCTGGGAAGAAGCGCGCGCCACGAGCTCCTCCGGGGTGAGGAAGCGGGCCCAGCGATAGAGGGGGTGTCCGGAGGCGGCCTTCTCCTGATAGAGGCGCCCCCAGGCCGAGGCCCGGTTGATGATCCCGAGGACGAGAAGCCCCTCCGGCCCGAGGACCCGCCGGGCCTCGGAAAGGGCCTTCTCCTGGTCCTCGAGGAAGCAGAAGGCAAAGAGAAAGTAGACGCCGGCAAGGGTCCCGTCGCCGAAGGGGAGCTCCTCCGCCCGACCGCAGACCGCGGCCACCCCCCTTTTCCGGGCCAGACGCAGCATCTCAAGGCTCGGATCAAGCCCGAAATCCAGGCCCAGCCTTGCGGCAAACCGCCCGGTGCCCGCCCCCACCTCGAGCGAGGGATGGGGCACCTCCCCCATCGCCTCCACCGCCAGGCACTCGCTCTCAAAGAGGGGGTTCCCTTCGTACCAGCGGTCGTAATCCTCGGCCAGGCGGGAGAAGGCCTCCACTATCTGCGACATACGCCCTCCTCGGAAAACCGGATCTCCGGGAAGAGTAAACCTTCAGCGGAAACGGGCAACTACGGCGGGAGGATCAAACGGAAAGGCCCTGGTACTCTTCGAAGTTTTGCAGGGATCTGGCGCGGCGGTCCTCGATGTAGGCCGAGATGTCCTGGTAGTGGTCGAAGAGGAGCTCCACGAACACGCGGTCAATGGCCCCGTTGTCCGCCATGCGCTCCATGATGGAGCGCACCTCGGCCACGGGTAGCGCCTGGCGATAGGGTCGGTCTTCGGTGAGGGCGGTAAAAACGTCGGCCACGGCCATGATGCGCGCCCCCACGCTCAGGTCTCCGGCAGAGAGGCGGAAGGGATAACCCGAACCATCCAGGCGCTCGTGGTGGAAGGCCGCCCATTCGGCGATCTGCTCGAAGCCGTCAATGGAGTTGAGGATCATGTAGGTGTGATAGACGTGCTGCTTGAGGAACCGGAACTCCTCGCGATTCAAGGGCCCGGGCTTTTCCAGGATGTAGTTCGGGATGGCCAGCTTGCCGAGGTCGTGGAGGCTTCCGGCGATGTGCATGAGGGTCACCTCCCTCTCGGTGAGGCCGAAGTAGCGGGCGATCATGATGGCCGCCGAGGAAACCCCGGTGGAGTGGGTGGCGGTGAAGCGGGAGCGGAAGTCGATGATCTTCGAGAAGAAGGTGGCCAGGCGGGCCACGCTCTCGAGATCCACGTTCACCTTCTCGAGCGGGCCGTAGTGGAGGAGGATGGAGTAGATGCGCGGGTTGTCCATGTCCAGCCAGAAGGATTCCCGCGCCGCCAGGGTGAGGAAACAGTCCACCAGTTCCGGATGGAACCTGTCGCCGCAAAGGGACTTTATCTGCGCGATGATGCCCTCGCTCTGGTGGAGGACGTAGACGTCGCGGCGCAAGAGCCTCTCCACGTAGTCCGCAAGGTAGAGGATCTGCGACTCCAGGACGTCCTCGTCGTTCAGGTTGCGCCCCTGCTTCTGCCATTCCTTCCAGGGATGATGGTGATAGCGCACGATGCGCGCCGCGGGCTTGAGCAACCAGATGGACTCAAAGAGCTTCTCTCCCTTGAGGCAATGGGCCGCCAGGTTCTCCTCCTCGAAGGAGTGGAGGCGCCTTTTCTCGCGCGGATCAAGGGCCCCGATGTCGTGGAAGAGCGCGGCCACGTAGATCCTCTTCATCGTCTCGAGCGGCAGAAGGAGCTCCTTGGCCAGTTGCCAGGCAATGTAAGTGGTGCGTAACTGATGAGAAAAGAGGGCGGGATTGGATAGATCTATAGCGTCGGAAACTGAGAGAAAAAAGTTGTTGAGGTTGATAAAGATATCCCGCACCATCACCCCTTAAAATCGAAACTATCTGCGAAGAGCTTAAACCCCTTCCGTCGAAACCGACGACAAAATCGTCGTCAGCACCCGCCAAAAGCTTGCTCCCCTAAGGGAAAATGGTGGCACACCTTTTGCTTCATGATCCGGTCAAAAAAACGAAGGAGGACGAAGGATGAGGACGTTCAAGGGTTTGATGGTGCTCGGGTTTTTGGGTGCGCTTCTGGTCTGGTCCTCGGCGGCCCTGAGCGCCGGTCCGGGAAGCTGCGGCGCGGCCCTGGCCGGGCTGGTGTGTCAGGGTGAGCCCGTAACGCTCAAGGGAACCATCGTCGGAGGGGTGCGCGGTCAGGGCATGATCTTCGACACCGGCGGCGAGAAGGTCACCGTGCGCGGTCTGGGGCCGATGTGGTACTGGCGCGAGATCGGCGTGGCCAAGCCCCGCCTCGGAGACAGCCTGGAAATTAGCGGCTATCGCGTCCAGTTGCAGGACGGGCAGGAAGTGATCGTGGCCAAGGAAGTGGTCCTCCAGGACGGGCATCAGGTGTCCCTGCGGGACGATTCCTGCTATCCCGTCTGGATCAAGCGCTAACGAGAGGGGGAGGGCCCTCCTCCCCTCTCATTTGAGCTCTCCCTTGAGGAGCTTCTTGAACCCCTCGAGGGTCCCCTTCCAGGCCACCTCACCCACCAGGATGCCGACGATGATCCCCGCCTTCTCCACGCTCACCTCGATGACGAACTCCTCCTCGCCGGATTCCTTCAGCTTGAACACCGCCTCTGCCCATCTCTCAGCCGGAAGCCCCGCGACCTCGCATTCGTAGTCCGTGCGGGTCTCGGTGGTCATGCGGATCTCCGACATCGGCTCCCTCCGTTTTTCTTTTGGTTCTAACCGCAAAGGGGCGGGAAGAACAAATTAAAAGAGACTCTTTTGCCGGCGGGTTTGGCGTTTCCTGCGCGGTTCCGCAAGCGGCAGATGAGAAAAATAGGGGCTTACTTTTCCGGAAAGCGCCTGACCAAAGAGATGGCGCTTTTTGGCTACGGTGAAGACGAAGCGGCCGGCACTGCGCGTGAGGGCCACGTAGGCCAGCCTCTTCTCCTCGGCCTCGTCCGTGTCCGGCCAGAAACGAAGGGGAAGGAGCCCGTCTTCGGCGCCCAGGAGGATGACGAGGGGGAACTCAAGCCCCTTGGCCTCGTGGATGGTCATCAGGTTCACCGCGGTCTGATCCGCAAGGACCTCTTGCTGTAACCGCAAAAGCCCCAGGCGAAAGAGGACCTCGTCAAGGTCGCGGCTGGAGGCGATGATCTCCTCGACCTCGGGGACGATCTCCGAAGGGAGATCCTGGAGATGGGCCAGGAGGGAGGAGCGGTCCTTTTCGCCGCGCGCCTTCTCGCACAAGGCGCCGAGCTCCTCCTGACACTGCTTCTTCTTCTCTTCCTGGGAGACCACCGGGACACCGCGCGCGGAAAGGGCCTTTTTCAGCGGGTTGAGGACCCGGCGCACCCTCGCCACCACGGCGATCTGCCCGGGGGAGAGCCCCCCGCGGCTCTCCTCCATCTGGAGCCCGCCCAGGGCCTCAACGATCAGCCCGGCCACGGCCTTGGCCTCGGCCTCCACTCCGGCGTACGCCAGACCCCCGATCTCTCCGCCGGGAACCACGGCTTCGAGCTCCGCGACCCCGAGGCCGAAGTCGTCCCGCAGCGGAAGGGCCGCGCGGAGGATGACCTCCGGCACCCGATAACTGCGCAGGAGCGGGCAGACCGTAAGCCCCGGAAGGGAGCGGGCGAAGTCCAGGGCCACCTCGGGCCTGGCCCCGCGAAAACCATAGATCGCCTGCGCCGGATCCCCCACGAGGAAGAAGGTCGCCCGGCGGAAACGCGACAGGAACTCGATCAGCTCGGGGCTCAGGTCCTGGAACTCGTCTATGAGGAGATGGATCTCCTGCTCCTCCAGGGGATGGCCTGCGGCCAGATCGAAGAGGGCCCGATAGTCGTCCTCTTCGTCGAGCGCCGGCGGATCGCGGCCCAGGTCCCGGGCCAGACGGTAGGCAAAGGCGTGGAAGGTCTCCACCGTGGCCCCGTTGACCCCGGCGGCGGCAAGACGTCTCCTGAGCTCTCCGGCCGTGCGCACGGTGAAGGTGAGGAGGAAGAGGCGCGCCGGGGAAAGACCGCGGGAGAGCAGATCCTGGGCGCGGCTCAGGAGGACCCGCGTCTTCCCGGCCCCGGGGCCGGCCACGACCAGGGTGTTTCCGGGGCTTGAGACGGCTTTTCGCTGAAACTCGTCGAGACCCTCAAGAAGCATCACTTCTCCTTGGCCAAGGGCGGGTTGAACAGGGGATCGAGCGCCTTTTTCTTCACCCGATACACGAATTCGCCCCGGCGCACGAGACAGGTCCCCTCTTCCTCGGCGCCCTTTTCCTTAGACGCGGTCTGGCACGGACCGATGAGGAGCTTTCCCGAAACCCCGAGAGAGGTCTCGTAGAGGAGCCGGGCCCTTGGGGACGTGAACTCCTGCGGCGGAAGCACCTCCTCGGCCATCAGGGGAAAGACCTGCCTCAGGAAGGAGGCCACCTCCTCTTTCGTGACGGATCTCTCCTCCGGGCCCATCTGAAAGACAAAGCCCTCTCCCTGCCGCAGGAGACGCCAGCGCCCTTCGAGGGCGAGCATCTTGAGGTCCTCGGCGCGGAGATCGAGGACCTTGAGGTCCACGAAGGCCCGCCATTGAGGCGCCGCGGGTTTGTCCGCGAAGACCCCAAGTTTCGCCAGGAGGTTCACCGGCACGAGGTAGATCTCCTCGCCTCCGGCAAGTCTCACGAAAGAGCTTTCCCAGTTGGGGCCGCGTTTGCCCACGAGGATGGTGGCCAGCACCTTCCCCTCCTTCTTCAGGACCAGGCGGAGGGCCTCGTCGTCGTCCACCACGAAGCGCGCGAAAAACTCCTTTCCCTTGGCCCGCGGTTCGCCGTAGAGACCGGCCAGGGTGTTCAGCAGGGTCTGCACCAGCTCCTCCTGCGCCGGGCGGGGGAAACCGTCTTCAATCAGCCAGCGCCCCGCCCGCCTCACCAGGCGAAAGCCCTCGCCCCGGAAGGAGACCTCGATCTCGTCGGCTTCCTTCCAGCTCTCGTCCCCGATCCTGGTGAGCACGCTCTTCACGCCGGCGTGTTCGCGATGCTGGGAATAGAAGTAGAGCCCCGCCGCGAAGAGAAAGAGGACGAAGCACGCGATCAGGGTCCTCTCGCTCATGACTTCCTCCTCCTGAGATAGCGTTCACGGCGACGACGGCGCTTAAAGGCGCGAAGGAGCCCGGCCACCACCCACAGGCCCGGAGGAAGGGCCGTTACCGTGGCGCGCCAGAAGAACTTCTCCGGGGCCGAGACCTCCCGCAGATAGCGCTGCACCTGCGTCTTGGCCCGGATGTAGAGGAGCTCCTCACCGAGGGTGAGGCTCTCGACCAGGTTGGCCAGGAAGACGGCGTTGGCAAAGGCCTCGATGGCGCTGTCGGCAAACATCTCGCTCGAACCCACGAGCACCAGGCGGGAGGGCTTCCGCTCCTTGATCTCCTCCTCCGGCGCCTTTCCGGCGGCCCCTTCCTTCTCCTCGCCCTCCCCTTCTCCGGGCCAGGCGGGCGTCTCCTTGAAGACCTCGGGGAAGACCCCGGAGAGCATCACCGAGAGCACGAAGGGCCCCTTCCGATCCTCGGGATCAGGCCGCAGATCCTCCGGCCCCAGGGGTTTCGGACGGAATTCCTCGAGCCAGGAGCGGGGGCTTGAGTGAAAGAGCATCTCGCTCTTGAGACCGGCCTGGGAGAGGCGCTTCTCATCGAGCTCAAGAGCGCTTCCCCAGAGATAGAGCAGGGCCGAGAGGTTGCTCGTCACCGAGAGCTTGCGGTTCATCTGCTCGGGGAGCACCTGGATCTGCATGGGGAAGCGCACGGGCTGCCTGACGATGGCCGTGAACATCCCTATGCGCCGGGGAACGGAGACGGCGAGCACCACGCTCTGCTCGTCCATGAGCATGTGGTCGTCTATCTTCACGCCCCAGGGTTCGAGCAGCCGGTTGATGCTCAGGGACTGCTTGAGGGGAAAGGCCTTGATCTCGCCGGTGGCGTCCGGGTTGTAGGCGTACTTGTAGCCCTGCGCGGCGATGATCACCGGACGCCCGCGGGCCAGGAAACGCTCGATCTCGTAGAGCTGCCGCTCGTTGAGTTCACCCGGCTCCACCAGCAGGAGGAGCCTTGCCTCCTCCGGGATGCCCGCCTCCCTGGTGATCGGGGTCCCGCGCACCTCAAAGCCCTGATACTCCAGCAGCTCGCGCAAGACCCGATAGGCGTCCTGCGGGGCCATCATGAAGGGGGTGGCCGCGGGAGCCGGCGTCTTCAGGGCCACCACCGGGGTCTCCGGCAGGGTGAGCTTGTAGATGCGGGAAATGATGTCGTACTCCAGGGTGGAGAGGTTGTCGGGCATGACCTGCGGGATGATCTCCTCCCGCTTGTCGAGATAGGAGATGGAAAGGGCGCTGTAGATGCGCCTTACGCTCACCTGGTCCTGCTCGATGGTCTGCACGGCAAAGGGCACGATGCCCTTTTCCTGCAACTTGGGGATGAGGTCCGGGTCCTTGGTGGGGTCCACGATGCGATAGGTAAACTTGGGCGAAAGCGCCGCGAACTCGGCGAGGATGTCGGCCACGTCGCGGGCGATGGTCTTCATCGGCGCCGGCAACTGATCCTTTCCGGAGACGTAGTAGGTGACCCGGATGGGGACCTCGAGCTTTTCGAGGACCTTTCTCGCCGCCGGGGAAACCGTGTAGATCTTCCCCTCGGTGAGATCGAGCCGCGGGAGCCTGAAGTTGGCCAGAGAGGCGTTGAAGAAGAGAGCGGCCCCGAGGAGGAAGGCGGCCCCCAGATAGAAGTTGCGGCGCCCGAAGAAACGCAGATACCCCTCGATGGTGGAGACGTTGAGGAAGAGGAAGAGCACCGTGTAGGAGAGGAAGAAGAGCACGTTCTCAAGCGAGACCACGCCCTTGGTGAAGGCCGAAAAGTGGGGGATGAGCCCGAGGGCCAGACGCAGGAAGCCGCCCAGGCCCGGGAACCAGCTCTCGATGGAGGAGGCCACGAGATCCGAACCGGCAAGGAGGGCCACCGCCCCCACCAGGAGGGCGATGATGAAGGAGACGATCTGGTCCTCGAAGAAGGCCGAGATCATCTGGCCGAGAGCGATGAGGAACGCGGCGAGCAGCGCCGAGCCCAGATAGCCGCCGATGATCGGGCCCCAGTCTGGCTCCCCGAGGAAGGCGAGCATGACCGGGATGACGAAGGTGCTCGCCAGCGTCAGGAGGACGAAGACGAAGGTGGCCCCGAACTTGCCCAGACACAGGGCCCAGGATGAGCACGGCAGGGAGTAGAGGAGAGAGATGGTCCCGGTCTTCCGCTCCTCGGCCCAGAGGCGCATGGTCAGCGCCGGGACGAAGACGATCATGAGGAAGGGAAGCGATTGGAAGAAGGAGCGCATGTCGCAGAGCCCGGCCAGGAAGAAGGTGGTCATGAAGAGGCCGTTGGCCACCAGGAGGAAGACCACGGCAAAGACGTAGGCCAGAGGTGCGTTGAAATAGGCCATTATCTCCCGTTTGAAGATGGCCCCCAAACCCTTCATCAGGACTCCCCTCCTTTCTGCCTGGCCACCAGCGAGAGGAAGAGATGTTCGAGGTCTTCCGACTCCCTTTCCAGGGAGAAGATGGTCACCCCTTCGGCGCAGAGGAAACGCGTGAGCCTTTCCTCCGGAGGATCCTTACTCCGCAGGCGATACACGTAGAGGCCGTCTTCCCGGCTGGCCTCGATCAGCTCGATCCCGGAAAGCCTCTCCCAACCCTTCACCGGAGAGCCGGTCTTCAAGCGCAGGACGACCTCGCGGGAGACCTCCCGGGCCAGCTCGCGGAGACGCCCCTTGGCCACCACGCGCCCCTCGTTGATGATGGTCACCCAGTCCGCCAGGACCTCCACCTCCTGCAGGATGTGGGTGGAGAAGATGATCGCCTTCTCCCGCGCGAGATCCCGGATGAGGCGCCTGATCTCGACGATCTGCAGGGGATCGAGCCCGGAGGTGGGCTCGTCCAGGATGAGGCAGGGAGGATCGTGAATGAGGGCCTGCGCCAGCCCCACCCGCTGGCGGTACCCCTTGGAGAGCTGCGAGATGGGCTGGTACCACACGTCTTCGAGATCGCACGTCTCCACCACCCATTCGAGCCGCTCCCTCTTCCGCGGCCCCAACCGCCGCGCCTCGGCCACGAAGGTGAGGTATTCGCCGACCTCCATCTGATCGTAGAGCGGGGAGACCTCCGGGAGGAACCCCAGGTTCTCCCGCACCCTCTGGGGTTCGGTGAGGATGTCGGCCCCGGCCACGCGAGCCGTGCCGGAGACCGGAACGATCTGCGTGGCCAGCATGCGCAGCACCGTGGTCTTTCCGGCCCCGTTCGGCCCGAGAAGCCCCATGATCTCACCGGGACGCACGACGAAACTCACGTCCTGGGCCGCCACCACCGGCCCGTAAACCATGGTCAGACCCTGGGCCTCGATCATCCTTCCACCTCCCGAGTCTTCAATAAATAACCAACGCGCAGATCCGGTAAAGGGTTCAGGGACAGGACAGACCGCGCCGCAGATGGGCGAGATCCCTCTCCATGAGGGAGAAGAAGGTCACCCCGCCCTCGAGCTCTTCCTTGGTGGGAGAGGCCCCGGGGGTGAGATAGTAGACGGAGACCCCGGTCTCGCGGGCGATCATCTCCGCGAACCGCCTGGAGGACGGCTCCTCGTAGAAGACCGCCGGGACCTTGGTTTCCCGCACCAGGCGTATGGCCTCCCGCAGGGCCCGGGGCGTGGGTTCAGCCTCCGGAGAGAGACCGGCCAGGCTCACCTGCCGCAGACCGTAGGCCCTCTCCCAGTAGCCAAAGGCCGCGTGCCCGGCGATGAGCAACAGGCGGTAGCGGCAACGGGAGATGGTCTCCCGGAAGCGCTGGTCAAGCGCGAGGAGACGCTGCGCCGCATCTTGCGCCCGGTGGAGGAAGAGGTCCCGATGGCGCGGATCGAGCCGGGCCAGTTCCTCGCCCAGACGCCGGACGAAGACGGCGTCCCAGCGGAAATCGAGCCACAGATGCGGATCGAAGCCGTGGTCCCCGTGCTCCAGGGAAAGGAGCGGGGCCCCTTCGCTCAGGAGGAGGACCTTCAGCTGCTCTTTCGGCAGGGCGGCCAGCAGGTCTTCGAGCCAGGGCTCAAGACCGCTTCCCACGGCCAGGAGCATCTGCGCGCGCCGCAGGAGGAGGAGGTCTCTCGGCGTGGGCTCCCAGGAATGGGGGTCAGCCCCTGGAGGGAGGAGCAGATGGACCTCCACTTCCTGGCCCCCCAGCTCGCGGGCCAGGTCGTAGAGGGGAAAGATGCTCGCCATGAGGATGGGCCTTGCCGCCCGGACCGGCAAGACCCAGAGGAAAAAGAGGACCAGGGCCCAGAGGATCGAACGCATCAGGCCTCAGGCCAGATGACCAGTTTGAGACCCGGACGAATGAGATTGGAACGCAGGTTGTTCCAGACCTTGAGGTCCCGCGGGCTCACCCCGAACTTCTTGGCGATCTCCCAGAGGGAATCACCCCGCTTGACCCGATAGACCACGGCCTTGCTCTTGGCCTGCCGGGCCGGCTTGGAGGAGACGTAGAGCACCGCCTGGGTGCGCACGGGGATGCGGAGGACCATGCCTATCCGCAGCTTGTTGCTCCGCAGGCGGTTGGCCCGCTTGAGGGCGCGGATGGAAACGCCGTAGTAGTTGGCGATCTGGTAGAGGCTCTCGCCGCGGCGGACGCGATGGCGCAGGCTCCGGCGGGTGTAAACGAACTGGACCTTCTTGAGGGCCTCCTCCACCCGCGCGCCGGAACCAAAGGGGACCTTCACCGGATAGGAAACCGCGTAGGGCGGGGTCTTCCCGCGGCGCAACTCGGCGTTCAGGAGGCGAATGAGGTCGTAGTCCGTCCCCGAGGCCAGGGCAATGGCCCGGAGATCCGTGCCTCCCGGGACCTCGACGATCTCGTAGTCGAGCGGCGGCAGCGGATCCACGTGGAAACCGAACTTCTCCGGGTTCTTGGCGATGATCATGGCCGCGATCATCTTCGGCACGTAGTTCTTGGTCTCGCGCTTGAGATAGCGATAACGGGAGAGCTTCCAGAAGTCGCGCGTGCCGTAGCGGCGGATGGCCTTGCGGAGCTTGGCCTCTCCGGCGTTGTAGCTCGCCGAGGCGAGATGCCAGCACTCGAACTCCCGATAGAGCTCGAGGAGATACTTGGCCGCGGCGTGGGTGGCCTTCTCGGGGTCGCGCCGCTCGTCCACCCAGTAGTCTATCTTCAGGCCGTACTTGCGCCCCGTGGAGCGGATGAACTGCCAGATCCCGCAGGCCCCGGCCCGCGAATAGGCAAAGGGATTGAAGCCGCTTTCGATCATGGCCAGATAGACCAGGTCCTCCGGGAGCCCGTAGCTTCGGAGGATCTCCTTGATCATCGGGCCGTAGCGACCGGAGCGCGCCAGCCAGCGCTCGAAGACCTTTCTCTTGGTCGTGGTGAAGTAGCGGATGAAGTATTCGACCTTCTCGTTCAGGGTGATGGGGATCTCGGAGGAAGGCAGATCGTCCTCGATGAGCTGGAGCCTTTCTTCCTCGATGTTTTCGTCACGATCAAAGGGAGAGGAGGTAGCCCAGGCGTTTGCCACCAGGAGCAACCCCAAAAAAAGAACGAGCAACAAGCGATGCATTTCTTACCTCCTCAAAAGCGATCAGATAGAAACTCACTAATTTCTTAATTCGGTATATTTGCCGAAAATGTTCATCTGTTTCCAAGCAATCTACCATTTTATTTGCATACCAAAATCGCCGTGAGCGTCAATGGAAAACTGTGTCGATTAAAAAGGCTCCTGTGCGCGCCAAAGGATCGTATCACGCCGATAGAGACGATCATTTCGCTGAGGATAGTCGGCCATGTAGTGAGTGCCTCGACTTTCTCTTCTTCTAGAAGCACTTTCGATAACTAACTTTGCTAAATGAGCAATGTTTCGCAATTCGATGAAGTCGGCGGTAATGATGTAGCGCCAGTAATGATCCTCGATTTCCTCAAGGATGGTGGCTATCCGCTTCTTGGCCAGGCGGAGCCGCTGTTCGGTGCGCACGATCCCCACGTAGTTCCACATCAGACGGCGGATGGCGTCCCAGTTGTGGGAGATGAGGACCTTTTCGTCCATGTCCGTGGCGCCGCCCGGGTCCCAGGCGGGCACCGCGGGAAACTCGAAGTCCCGCAAGAAGGGCCACTCCCGATGGATGTGCTCGGACACCTGATGGGCGAAGACCAGGGCTTCGAGAAGGGAGTTTGAGGCGAGGCGGTTGGCCCCGTGGAGCCCGGTGAAGGCGCACTCACCCACGGCGTAGAGGCCCTTGATGTCCGTCTGACCGAAACGGTCCGTCACTATCCCGCCGCAAAAGTAGTGGGCCGCGGGAACCACGGGGATGGGCTCGCGCGTGATGTCGATGCCGAAACGCAGGCACGTCTCGTAGATGTGGGGGAAACGCGAGATGACGAAATCAGCGGGTTTGTGGGAGATGTCGAGATAGACGCATTCCTTGCCGCTTTTCTTGAGCTCGAAGTCAATGGCCCGGGCCACGATGTCCCGCGGGGCGAGGTCCTTGCGCTCGGGATCGTACTTGTGCATGAAAGGCCGCCCGTAGGGGTCGAGAAGGATGGCCCCTTCCCCGCGCAGGGCCTCGGAGATGAGAAAGTTCTTGGCCTTGGGATGATAGAGACAGGTGGGATGGAACTGGACGAACTCGAGGTTTCCCACCCGGCAACCCGCGCGGTAGGCAAGCACGATCCCGTCTCCGGTGGCCACGTCCGCGTTGCTCGTGTAGAGATAGACCTTGCCCGCCCCGCCGGTGGCCAGGACGGTCACCCGGGCCAGGAACGTGGAAATCTCCCCGTCCCGACCGGAGAGCACGTAGGCCCCGAGACAGCGCTCGTAGCCCAGCACCTCGCGGGGACAGCCGCGGTAGATCTTGCAGAGCGTGATGAGATCAACGGCCAGATGGTCCTCGAGGATTTTGATGCGCGGGTTCTCCTTCACGTGCGAGAGGAGGACCTTTTCCACCTCCCGGCCGGTGTGGTCCTCCACGTGGACGATGCGCCGGCGGGAGTGCCCGCCTTCAAGCGCCAGATGAAGCTTTTCGGGATTCTCCGGATCGCGGGTGAAGGGGACCCCGAGCCTTAGGAGCTCCTCGATGCGCTCCGGTCCCTGACGCACGACCAGCGAGACGATGTCCGGATGGGAGAGCCCCTCCCCCACCCTCAGGGTGTCCTCGATGTGCAACTCAAAGGAGTCGTCTTCGCCCAGGACGCAGGCGATCCCGCCCTGGGCGAGGGTGGTGTTGGCCTCCTCGGCCCTCTTCTTGGTGATGAGGGTGACCTCACCGAGGTCCGCCAGCTTGAGGGCCAGAGAGAGGCCGGCGATCCCCGAGCCGATGATCAAAAAATCCGTGCGATGTTCCATTACTCTTCGGGGAGATTGGGCTCACGCTCCAGGAAGTGAGCCATCAACTTTTCCCCGGTTTCGAAGAAGAGGCCGGTCTCCGCGGCGCTCTTCTCGTTGAACCCCGCAGACCTCTTCACTTCGGGATCGCGAGAGTCGTAGATGGCGAAGGGCACGGGTTTGGAAGCGTGCGTGCGCAGGGAAATGGGCGTCAGATGGTCGGTGGCCACGAGGAGACGGAAGTCTCCGATCTGGGCCGCAGCCTCTTCGAGGACGGTGCGCACCACGTAACGGTCGAAGTCCTGGATGGCGCGGATCTTCAATTCGAGAGAGCCCTCGTGGCTGGCCTCATCCGGGGCCTCGACGTGCACGAAGACGAAGTCCGCCCCTTCCTTGAGGGCCGAAACCGCGGCCAGGGCCTTTCCTTCGTAGTTGGTGTCGAGATAGCCCGTGGCTCCGGGCACGTCTATTATCTTGAGCTTGGCGAGCACCCCCAGCCCGCGGATCAGATCCACCGCCGCCACCACCGCGCCTTCAAGGCCCCACTTCTCGACGAAGGGCTCGATCCGGGGCATGCGTCCCTGACCCCACGGCCACAGGGCGTTGGCCGGGACCTTTCCCTCTTCCCGGCGCTTGCGATTGATGGGATGACGCTCGAGGAAGGCCATGGCCTTGATGAGGAAGTCCCGCAGGATGGGCTCGTTCTCGTAGACCAGCCAGGCCTCGTAGATGTCCCGGCCCAAGAGGTCATGGGGGGGATAGGTCTTGATGCCCTCGGGCCCCCCGCGCCAGATGAGGATGTGGCGATAGCTCTTGCCGGGATGGAGGAAGAGCTTGTCGCTTGCCAGATGATCGTTCAGGTCCTTGATGAGGACGTGGGCCTCCTCGGTGGAGATGTGGCCGGCGCTGTAGTCGTACATGACGAGGCGGTCGTCCTGGCGCTTAAGAGTCACCAGGTTGCAGCGGAAGGCCACGTCTTCCGGGCGCATGGTGATGCCGAGGCTCGCCGCCTCGATGGGCCCGCGGCCCGTATACTGTTCCTCCGGGCGATAGCCGAGGAGCGCCAGGTTGGCCACGTCGCTTCCCGGCTCCATGCCGGAGGGAATGGTCCTTACCAGACCCAGGACCCCGTGCTGGGCGATGAAATCCATCCCCGGAGTGAGGGCTTCTTCCAGGGGAGTCTTTCCCTTCAATTCCTTGAGCGGAAAATCTCCCATGCCGTCGCCGATGAGAATGATGTACTTCATGCGTTCTCCCTCCCCTGTGCCGGAGTTTCTAGCGCCTTATCGGTAACCTCTTTCGAGGGAGCAGTCTGTGCGTCTCTCCCGGGTTCTTCCTTCTTTTCGGAGGCGGCCTCCTTGGGGGTGACGTCGAGGATCTCGATCTCGAACCGCAGGAGCTTGCCTGCCAGCGGATGATTGAGGTCCACCCAGGCGACCTCTTCGTCGCGGCGACGAAGCACCGCCGGATGAACGATGCCCATTTCGTCCTGCACGCGAACCACGTCCCCGGGGTTGACGTTCGGGGGAAGCTTCTCCACGGCGATCAACTGGAGTTTCTTCGGATCATAGGGACCGTAGTGCTCCTCCGGGGGCACGAAGACGACTATCCGCTCCCCGGGCTGGTGCCCGATGAGGGCCTTTTCCACCGGGGGCAAAAAGCGCCCACTGCCCACCTCGAAGGTGAAGGGCTCCTCGGAGGCGTCCACCACCTCCTTGCCCGCAAACACCCGGTATCTCACCGTGACCAAATCTCCCGGACGGATCTTCGATGCCAAAGAAACCTCCTTGTGGCAGGCCTTCAGGGCAAAGCCAGCTTAGTTGAAAATAACTACCCACGAAAGCTAGTCAATTCTTTCGCGAAAGGTCCTCGGATTCCCTGGTCTCCAAGGGGAGGACGAAATAGAAGTTGTTGCCGAGGGGCGTGGGCTCATAACCCACGACTCCACCGTGGAGTTCGATGACCTTCTTCACGAAGTGAAGGCCCCGTCCACTGCCCGGCTGGCCCTGCACGTTGGAGCCGCGCCAACCTTCCTCGAAGATCTTTTCGACCTCTTCCCTCTTGATGTGCGGCCCGGTGCTGAACACGTTGAACTTGACCCCCGGCCGCCCGGGGCCGAAAAAGTCCGGGATTATTTCGCGCCCAAAAGAGATGAACTTTACGCGCTGGCCGCTCTCGTCCGTCACCTCGCGCGTGTACTTGAGGGCGTTGCTGAAGAGATTGGCGTAGACCTGGGAGAGGAGACCCACGTCCACGGCCATGACGAGCTCCTCGTCGGGCACCCCTCCCAGGCGGTTGTCAATGGTGATGCCGGCCTCTTCGAACCGCTTTCGATAGCGCTCAAGCTGGGGGTTGATGACCTCCTTGGCGAAGCGACAGGGCCTCTTGCGCAAGACGAAGCGGCCCTTCTCGAAGTGCTCCCGCCGGAAGAGGCTTTCGAGAAAGAGGCTCACTGTTTCGTAGTGTTTTTCGATCTGTTCGTATTCGCGCAGAAGCTCGGTATAGAGATGGTGAAGCGCGCCCTTCATCCTTTCGATGGAGAAGTCACCGTCTTCCAAACGACGTTCCAGCTCTTTGAGAAAGTCTATCTTCTTCCTCAGACGGCGGAAGAGATAGCGATAGTACATATTGGGAATGATGACGTTGTGTTCGATGTCAGCTACCAGCTCGTTTATGAACTTGAGATGTTCGAGACAATGACTCATGAGAAGCTTGACGTGCAGATTGTAACCGATACGGTTGGCGAACTTCTGAAAGAAGAGGAAATCCTGCTGTCCGATGCGTGACTGGGGGCTTACTTCCAATAGCCCGAGGGTTTCTTCTCCGTGGTGCAACGGAAAGAGACTCACCAGCCGACGGTTTCCCTTGAAGGGAAAGAAACAGGACCCATCTCGACAAAGGGCTTCGGAGGGAAGGGAAAAATCTTCCATCTTTTGGGGAGGATCTAGCAAACCCTTTTCGCTCGAGGCCACCAATTCAAGAT
>JAADCO010000157.1 GCA_013154385.1 Thermodesulfobacteriota bacterium | reverse complement strand
TCCGGCAAGGAGGCCACCGTGGACGCGCAGTCCTTGAAGGTAAGGGCCGTGCTTTCCAAGCCCCTGCGGCGGTCGCTCCTCTTCAACGTGCTGGCGGAAATCGCCGGGAAGAAGGAAAGGGGCAGGGCGGCCTCGGCGGAGGCCCCCCACAAACCGCTGCGGGCCAAGGTGCTGGTGGTGGAAGACAATCTCATCAATCTCGAATACTGCGTCTCCGCGCTCGAGCTCCTCGGTTGCGAGGTGAAGACCGCGGAGACCGGGCGCCAGGCCCTGGAGATCCTCGAGAAGGAGAGCTTTGATCTCGTGCTCATGGACTGCCAGATGCCGGAGATGGACGGCTACGAGGCCACGAAACGCCTGCGGGAGATGGAAGAAAAGACCGGCAAGCACACCGTGGTCATCGCCCTCACGGCCCACGCCCTGAAGGGCGACCGGGAGAGGTGTCTGGCCGCGGGCATGGACGACTATCTCAGCAAGCCCTTCACCATTGATCAACTGCGCGCCGTCCTCGAGAAGTGGCTCAAGGGGCGCGAGGACGCGGCCCGGACCGAGGAACAGCGGGAGGAAGAGGAGCATCCGGTCTTTGATCCGGAACAGTTGAAGAACTTTGAGGTGCCCGGACGCCCGGACGACAAGAGCCTCCTGAAGAAGATGCTCACGCTCTATCTCTCACGCGCGCCGGAGTTGCTCGAGGAGATAAAGACCGCCGCCACGAAGGGCCTTTCCGAGGAGCTCCACCGCGCTGCGCACAGTCTCAAGTCCAACTGCGCCATGATGGGGGCCATGCGGATGGCCGAGGTGGCGCGCAAGCTGGAGTTCGCCGCGGCCGAGGGGCGGAAAGAAGAATGGGCCTCGCTCATCGAGAGGCTGGAAAAGGAGTTCGAGATCGTAAAACCCCATTTGGAAAAGGTGCTCAGCGAGATCTAGCTTTCGAGGAAGTCCCGCAGGGCGCGGGCCGTGTGGGTCTCGCTCTTGAGGAGCTCCGCCGGGCGGCCCTGAAAGAGGACCTCTCCCCCTCGGTCTCCCCCCTCCGGGCCGAGATCAACGATCCAGTCCGCTTCCTTTATCACGTCCAGGTTGTGCTCGATGACCACCACCGTGTCCCCCCTCTCCACCAGGGCGTGAAAGAGCTCGAGCAGTTTGGTGACGTCCGCCATGTGGAGGCCCGTGGTGGGTTCGTCGAGGATGAAGAGGGTGCCTCCCCTCTTGCCCTTGATGAACTCCGCCGCCAGCTTGATGCGCTGGGCCTCTCCTCCCGAGAGGGTGGGGCTCGGTTGCCCGAGGGTCAGGTAGTCCAGGCCGATGCGGCAGAGGAGGTCGAGGGGTTCGTAAAGCTCCGGGATGCGGGAGAAGAAGTCTTTCGCCTCGGCCATGGTCATGGCCAGGACGTCGGCGATGCTCAGGCCGCGATAGCGCACGAGGAGGGTCTCTTCGTTGTAGCGTTTTCCCCCGCAGGTCTCGCAGGTGACGTAGACCTCCGGCAGGAACTTCATCTCCACGCGGAGCTGGCCCTGGCCCTTGCAGGCCGGACAGCGCCCTTCCTCGAGGTTGAAGGAGAACCTGGCAGGCGTCCAGCCCCTTTGTCTGCTCTCCGGAAGCCCGGCGAAGAGCTCCCGCAGGCGATCCATGAGCCCCACGTAGGTGGCCGGGGTGGAGCGCGGGGTGCGGCCGATGGGGGAATGGTCCACCACCACCGTGCGCCTGAGGGCCTCGTGGCCTTCCATTCCCTTGAGCCACGCCAGGTCCGTGTAGCCCCGAAGCCGGCGCTTCAGGTTCTCGTAGAGGACCTCCATGACCAGGGTGGATTTCCCCGAGCCCGAAACCCCGGTGACCACGATGAGGTTTCCCAGCGGGAAACGGACGTCTACGCCCTTGAGATTCCGCGCGCAGGCGCCCTTGAGCCTCAGAAACCCCTGCGGTTCCCTTTCCCGCGAAGAGAGCCGATAGCGCTCCGGGTCCCGCAAGACGCGGGCGGTAACCGAGTCGGGGTGTTTCAACAGCTCCTCGAAGCGGCCCTCGAAGACGATCCGTCCCCCCTTTCTCCCGCCGCCGGGGCCGAGGTCAATGATCCAGTCCGCCGCGCGCATGGTCTCCTCGTCGTGTTCCACCACGATGACCGTGTTGCCCCGCTCCTTCAGGCGCTTCAGGGACCGGATCAAGAGGGCGTTGTCCCGCGGATGGAGGCCGATGGTGGGTTCGTCGAGCACGTAGCAGACCCCGGAGAGATTGGACCCGAGCTGGGCCGCCAGGCGCACCCGCTGGGCCTCGCCTCCGGAGAGGGTGTCGCCTCCGCGGGAAAGGGGGAGATAGCCCAGTCCCACCTCGCAGAGGAAGCGCAGCTTGTCCAGGGCTTCCTTCAGGATGGGGCGGGCGATTTCTTCCCGGCGGCCTAAAAATTCGAGCCCCTCGAGGAAACGCAGGACCTCTTCCGCCGGCTTGGCGGAAAGGCTCCCGAGATCAAGCCCCTTCAGGCGAAAGGCGAGCGCCTCCGGCCGCAGTCTGGTGCCCTCACAATCGGGACAGGTCCGGTCGTCTATGCGGCCGAGGCCGTCGCAGCGCGGGCAGGCCCCGGCCTTGGTGTTGAACGAAAAGAGCAGGGGATCGGGTTCCGGGAGGAAGATCTCGCAACGCGCACAGAAGGCCTTTTCACTCACGGGGATCTCCTCGACCACCCGCCTTCCGTCCTCTTCCAGGACCAGGACCACGGCCTCCCCGCGGCCTTCGTCCAGGGCCTCCCCGAGGAGGCGGAGCAGGTCTTCCTCCTTTCCGCGAGAAGGGCGGATCTCGCCCAGGCCTATCTCGATGGTGTGCTCCCTGTAGCGGGAAAGCTCCGGTATCGGCGGCATGGTGAGGAGTTTTCCGTCTATGCGGACCAGTTTTCGCCCGCGGCGCAGGGCTTGCTCGAGGATGGGGCGGTGGAAGCCCTTTCGGCGGCGCACCTTGGGGGCCAGGATCAGGAGGGGCTGGTGCTCGAAACGCTCCGTGAAGAGGAGGCCCAGGTCCTCGCGCCGCACGCTCTCCAGGGCCCGCCCGCACCGGGGACAGTGCGGCTCTCCCACCCGCGCGTAGAGCAGGCGCAGATAGTGGTAGATCTCCGTGAGGGTGCCCACGGTGGAGCGCGGGCCGGCCTGACTCGTCCGCTGTTCGATGGCCACCGTGGGCGGGATGCCGGCCACGAGATCCACGTCCGGTTGCTCGTAGAGCTTCAGGAACTGGCGCACGTAGGCCGGAAGACTTTCGATGTAGCGCCTCTGGCCCTCGGCGAAGACGATGTCAAAGGCCAGGGTGGACTTGCCCGAACCCGAGACCCCGGTGATGACCGTGAATTTCTCCCGGGGAATGGAGACCGAAACGTCTTTCAAATTGTGGTGTCTGGCCCCGATGACACGAATGAGAGACTTCATGGTCGTTACAGGCTATTGAGATTCCGTCAAAGGTTAACGGCCCTAATGACGGGTGCAAGGAACTTTAAGCCCAGAGAAACGGAACCTTCGCTCCTAGGCGTCCTTGACAAAGAGGGGGCCCAAATATAACTGAGTGAGAGCCCATTCAGTTTGAAAAGAGCCCTCTTTAATGCCTAAGAAGACCAAGGACAAAGAAGATCGCATCCTCAAGGCCGCCATCAAGGTCTTTGCCCAAAAAGGGTTTTTCAACGCCCGTATTTCGGAGATCGCCAAGGAAGCCGGAGTCGCCGACGGCACGATCTATCTCTACTTCCGCAACAAATACGACCTCCTGGTCACCATCTTCGACCGCGAGATGACCCGCATCATCCAGCGGGTGAAGGAGGAGCTCGCCTCCCTGCCCGACGCCCGGGCCAAGCTCGAACGGTACGCCTATCTCCATCTCAGCCTGGTGGAGGAGTACCGGGACCTGGCAGAGCTCTTTCAGGTGGAGCTCCGCCAGAGCTACAAGTTCATGAAGGACTATCGCCATCGCAAGTTTGCGGAGTACGTGAACATCATTTCCGCGGTGGTGCGGGAAGGGCAGGCCGCGGGAATCTTCCGGCGGGACGTGAAACCGGGCATATTTAAGAGGGCCTTCTTCGGCGCCCTTGACGAGATGTCGCGCTTCTGGATCCTGTCGTCGCGCAAGAAGTACAGCGTGAGCACGGCGGCCAAGCAGATCGCCTCCTTCTTCCTGGAGGGCATCCTCACGGAGGAGGCGCGGAAGAGCTCTGCGGCAGCCAAGGGCAAGGAATCATCGAAGGGGAAGAAGGGGCTCAAATAGGGTTTTTGCGGGGGCGCCCGCGCGGGCGCTTCTTCTTCACCGGAGGGGGGAAGGGAGCCCAGGTCAGGTGCCAGAAACGATAGAATTCCGAGGCCTTGATGTTTGAAGCCGGGAGCTTCACCAGGTTGCAGAATTCTTCGAGTTTCTCTTTCTGGGCCGAGATCACGTGGTATGAATAGCGCCGTTTGGTGTGGAAGTTCTCGTGGACGGCAATGCCTCCGCGTTCGGCCCAGTTTACCGCCTGGGGGATGTCGCTGAGCCGAAAGAACTTTATCGGCAGCTTCTTTTGAAGAGTCTCCAGAAGCTGAGTAAGTTGGCTTTGGTAGTCGTGACCCATCGAAAAAGACAATCGGTCTCTCCGAGGGAGGACTTGAAATGGCCGAACCGGTAAAGCACAAACGCCGAACAGCCGAAACGGAGATCGAAATTTCCTTCAATCCGTGGGGGAAGGGGCAGGTTCGGGTCTCCACCGGCGTGGGGTTCCTCGATCACATGCTCCATCTCTTCGGGGTGCACGGAGGCTTTGACCTCGAGATCTCGGCCCGCGGAGACCTCCACGTGGACTTTCACCACACCGTGGAAGACGTGGGCCTCACCCTGGGCGAGGCCCTGGATCGGGTCCTGGCGGATCGCTCCGGGATCAGGCGCTACGGGGAAGCCACCATCCCCATGGAGGAGTCCCTGGCCCAGGTGGTGGTGGACCTGGCGCGCAGGCCCTGCGTGGTGATCAAGGGCGAGATCGGGGTCGAGAAGATAGGCCAGTTCGACACGGAGCTGGTGAAGGAGTTCTACAAGGCGCTCGCCATGAGCGGGCGCTTCACCCTGCACGTGCGCTTTCTCTACGGTGAAAACGCCCATCACCTGGTGGAAGCCAGTTTCAAGGCCCTGGGGCACGCCTTGAGGGCGGCTTTGAGCCCTCACGAGGTCCAGGTGCTCTCCACCAAGGGCGTCCTTTGAGGGAGACCCATGAAGAGATGGCTTCCTTTGTTCCTGGTGGTGCTCTTTCTCTGCTGTTGCAGTCATCCGGCGGATTACACCATCTATCCGCAACTCGGGCGCATAGCCGTTCTTCCCTTTGAACCCATCTGCCCGGGCCAAAAGGAAGACGAGATCACCTGCGCCTTCAGCGGGAAGATCATTCCCGGCGAGGTGGCCTCGGAGGCCGCCCAGGTGCTGACCGAGCTCCTCTATCGGAAGCTCGAAGGCAATCCGCGTTTCCTTCTCGTGCCGCCGGAGCGGGCCGAGGCCCTGTGGGCGGAGGTCCTGGCCGAGCATCCCAACGCCAGCGCCTATCAGCTCATCGCCGAAATAGGCCGGCGCCTGGGGGTGGACGCCGTGCTCTACGGCAAGGTCTTCCGCTATCGGGAACGCAAGGGCACCGGCTTCTCCGTGGTGGAGCCGGCTTCCGTGGCCTTTGCCCTCATCCTGGTGCGGACCTCCGACGCGCGGGTCATCTGGCGCGGCTGGTTCGACGAGACCCAGAAACCCCTCAGCGAGAACATCCTGGCCCTCAAGCTCTACGGCAAGATCCGCTGGCTCACGGCCCGGGAGCTGGCTGAACGGGGGCTTGAAAAGGTCCTCTCGGAGTTTCCCTATCTCAAGAACCCACCTGAGGAGGAGTAGGAGGATGCACATCGCCGTCGTGGGGACGGGTTACGTAGGATTGGTTTCCGGGGCCGGCATGGCGGACTTCGGCATGAAGGTCATCTGCGTGGACAAGGTCGAGGAGAAGATCGAAAGCTTGAAGCGCGGCGAGATCCCCTTCTACGAGCCGGGTCTCAAGGAGCTCGTGCAGAAGAACGTGGCTGCGGGGAGGCTTTCCTTCACCACGGATCTGGCCGAGGCCGTGCGCCAGGCCCTGGTCATCTTCATCTGCGTGGGCACGCCCCCTCGCCCCGACGGTTCGGCGGATCTCTCTTTCGTCGAGGAGGTGGCCCTCTCCCTGGCCAGGGTCAT
>JAADCO010000171.1 GCA_013154385.1 Thermodesulfobacteriota bacterium | reverse complement strand
TCCTTGAAGGCCACGCTCACCGGGCCGTGGAGATAGCGCACCGGCACGGAGAT
This sequence comes from Thermodesulfobacteriota bacterium, assembly GCA_013154385.1. Classification (GTDB taxonomy): domain Bacteria; phylum Desulfobacterota; class Thermodesulfobacteria; order Thermodesulfobacteriales; family Thermodesulfatatoraceae; genus JAADCO01. Next base: position 6,162 of record JAADCO010000171.1, on the reverse strand, counting down.
GGCGGCGGTGCGGCGCGGGCCACCGGCCACCTGGAAGGCCGCGGCGTTGGTGCCGCCCTTCTTCTTGACCACCAGCTGGTGCTTGATGGCGTGTCTTTCGGCCAGTTTGGCAAGCCCCAGGGAAAGGTCCCGGTCCGCCACGAACCGCGCGTCGGAGAGCCTGATCTCCGGGCCCTCGCCGCAGCGGGCCAGGCGCTGATGGGGAGGGATTCCCGGGACATCGAGGGCGAGCGTCCCCTCCACCACCAGGACCACGTCCGGGTCGAGGCGCTTGATCAGGGCCTCGGCCCCCTTGAGCCCCACCTCTTCCTGGACGCTTGCCGTGACGAAGAGGTCTACCGGGGAGGAGCCGAGTTCCCGCAGGGCCTCGAGGATGACGAAGAGCCCCACCCGGTCGTCGAGCGCCTTGGCGAGCACGGCCTCTTCGGTCTCCTCGAAGTAGGGCGGGAAGGTGACCACGTCTCCCACCCGCACCAGCTCGGCCAATCTCTCGGGGGAAAGACCGGGGTCGAGGAAGAGGTCTTCAATCGCCGGCACCTTCTTTTCCTCGCCGGCGTGCGGCGGACGCGGCCCCACCACCGCGGGGACGGCCCTCTTTCCCCAGATGATGAGGGTTCCGCCGTAGAGGACCTGGGGATCCACCCCGCCCAGGGGCACGATGCGCACGAAACCCCCTTCCACGGCGGAGACCAGGAAGGCCACCTCGTCGAGATGGGCGTCGAGGAGGACGCGCGGTCCCTTGCCGCGCCGCCTCAGGATGAGGTTTCCCAGCTCGTCCACTTCGGTTTCGTCCACCAGGGACCGGGCCGCTTGAAGGACGACGTCGCGCACCGGTCCCTCGGCCCCGGGGGCCCCCGGAGCCTCACAGAGCCGTTTCAGAAGGTCCAAGTTCATAGGTCGAAAACCGCCACTACCGGAGTATGGTCCGAGGGGCGCTTCCAGCCCCGCGGCTCACGGTCAATGAAGACGTCCTCAAGCCTTTCGGCAAGGGGCTTGGTCACCCAGATGTGATCGAGCCGCATCCCGCGGTTGGCCTTGAAGGCCCCGAACTGATAGTCCCACCAGGTGAAGGCCCCGCGCTCGTCGGGATGCTTGAGACGATACGTGTCAAAGAGCCCCCAATCAGCCAGGAGCTTGAGCGCCGTGCGCTCCCTTTCGTGGAAGCAGAGCTGGCCCGCCAGGAGTTCCGGGTCGTAGACGTCGATTTCCTCCGGGGCCACGTTGAAGTCTCCGCAAAGGGCCACCAGGTCCCGCGCGGGATCGAAGTGCGCTTCGAGGTACTCGCGCAGGCGATAGATGAACTCGAGCTTGTAGAGGAAGTAGTCCGAGCCCACACTTCCGCCGTTGGGGATGTAGACCGAGTGGACCCTCACCCCGCGGATGGTGGCGGCGATGAGCCTTTCGTGGGCCTCCGGATCGTCCATGCCGGGAAAGCCTATGGTCACGTTCTGGGGTTCTTCCTTCGAGACGATGGCCACGCCGTTTCGTCCCTTGCCTCCGGCGTGGACCGCGTGGTAACCGAGGGCCTCTATCTCCCCGTAGGGGAACTCCTCGTCCGTGGCCTTGGTCTCCTGGAGGCAGACGGTATCCGGCGCCCGCAGCTTGAGCCATCGTTTGAGGTGCTCAAGCCGCGTGCGCACGGAGTTCACGTTCCAGGTGGCCAGAGAGAACATCTCTAGGCGAAGTCGTGGGTCCCGGCGACGACCTTGACCCCGATCTTCTCCTCGATGAGCTTGGGCAGGTTTTCGAGATCGTGGTTCTTGCACAGGGGAACGGCCTTGACCATGCAGTTGGAGAGATGGACCACGTCGAAGTCGGTGCGCTTCTTCGTGGCCCCGATGTTGTTCACCAGGGCCCGGCCGGGGCACTTGCACTTGAGGAAACCCACGACCTTAACGTCGTCGTAGTCCTTGAAGGGGCCGCGCTTTTCCGCCGCGGCGGTCATGCACTTCCAGTCCCCGGGACAATCGTAGGAATTCTCCGAATAAGACCCGCAAGCGACGATCAAGACTCTGGGCATGGTGCACCTCCTCTTTCGATTTTTCCCCTTCCCATTTAAGCCCGGCGTCTGCGGGTGTCAAATGGATTCGAACCATTCCAAGGAGGTGAAACTTATTGCCTTGGGAAGGCAGAAATTATATTCTCCAGAAAAAGAAAGGATCTCGAAATGAAGCGTCACGTCCTTCTCGCCACCGATGGTTCGTCCTACGCCCAGAAGGCGGTCCGCTATCTCGGAGAAGCCTTTTCCGGCCGAGACGATCTGGAGGTCACCGTGGTCTCGGTGGCCGCGCGGCCGCCGTCCTATCTGCTGAGCCCGGTTCCCGGGCTTTCGGAAATCGCCCGGGAGGAGAAGCTCGAAAAGATCCAGGCGGAAAACCTCTCCCGCGCGCAGAAGTTCGTGGAGGAGACGCGGGAGCTCCTGCTCAAGGTCGGCTTCCCGGAGGAAAACGTCCACACCAAGGTGACCGTGGCCCGCGGAGAGATCGCGCAGACCCTCCTCCTTGAGGCCCGCGAGGGCAAGTACGACGCCCTGGTCGTGGGCCGCCGGGGGCTCGGGCGTCTGGCCTCGGCCTGGATGGGAAGCGTCTCCCAGCGTCTGGTGGAATACGGGCAGGGGGTGCCGGTCTGGGTGGTGGACGGAAAGGAATGGAACAAGCGCTTCCTGGTGGCGCTCGACCTCGGGGAGCCCGGGCTCAAGGTGGCGGACCACGTCTCCTTCGTGCTCGCCGGAGACCGGGAAGTGGAGGTGGTGCTCATGCACGTCATCTCCGCCTTCATCCCCGACGAGGAGGTGGAGGACCTGGCCGCGGTCCAGGAGATCCTCCTCCAGCGGGAGGAGGAAGAGGCCGCCGAGTTTTTCGCCCGCGTCCAGGAGATGTTTCTCGAAAACGGTTTCTCCCTGGATCAGGTGCGCGTGAAGGTGAAGACCTCGCCGTTTGGCGCGGCGGGGGCCATCATCAGCGAGGCGCGGGAGGGCGAGTACGGCACGGTGGTCGTGGGCCGGCGCGGAAGAGGGGGGTTTGCGGGGTTGCTCCTCGGCTCCGTTTCCTCGAAGGTGCTCTTCAACCTTCATCAACGCACGGTGTGGGTGGTGGGATGAAAAAGAAGGCTCGTTGTCCGCAGTGTGGCAAGATGACCGAATGGGAAGGCAATCCCTATCGGCCCTTTTGTTCCGAGCGATGCAAGCTCATAGACCTTGGCCATTGGCTGGCGGAGGATTATCGTCTTTCGGTACCGGCTGAGGGAGTAGAAGAAGTTCACGACCTAGGGGAGGACAAAGGTGAGTGAGATATACGACGTGGCCATCATCGGCTCCGGTCCCGCCGGGCTCCAGGCGGCGATTCACGCGGCCCGGCGCAAGGCCAAGACCATAGTCTTCGGCAAGCTCGAAAAGAGCGCCCTCTATCGGGCCCATCTCGAAAACTACTTCGGGGTCCCGGGGAAGAAGGAAGGGAAGGAGGTCCTCGAAATCGGTCTCAACCAGGCCAAGTCCTTCGGTGCCGAACACCTGCCGGTGGACGTGGTGCGGGTGGAGATCGAAGAGGAGCGTTTCGCCATCGAGCTCGAAAACGGAAAGACCATTTCCTCCTACACCGTCATCTTCGCCACCGGGGTGGCGCGCCGCAAGGCCCGCATCAAGGGCGAGAAGGAGCTCCTCGGCAAGGGCGTGAGCTATTGCGTGGACTGCGACGGCTTCTTCTTCCGCGGGCTTCCGGTGGCGGTGGTGGGAAACGAGAGCGCTGCGGTCCACGGGGCCCTCACCCTGACCAAGATCACCAACCCCGTCTATCTGGTGGCCTCGGGGCTCAAGGTCTCGCCGGAGCTCGAAGAGCAGCTCAAGGAAAGCGAGGTCATCCTGATCGAGGGAAAGCCCGAGCAGATCCTCGGTGAAAACGAGGTCGAGGGGCTCAAGCTCGAAGACGGGCGCACCCTTCCGGTGAAGGGGGTCTTCATCGAGCAGGGGGCCAAGGGGGCCCTGCAACTGGCCACCACGCTGGGCGTGGCCCTCGATCCCGAAAACATGACCTACATCCAGGTGGACAGGAAGCAGCGCACCAATCTTCCCGGGGTCTTTGCCGCGGGAGACGTTTGCGGTCCGCCTCTCCAGGTGGCCAAGGCCGTGGGTGAAGGATGCGTGGCCGGGCTTTCGGCGGCGGAGGAGGCCTCGAAACGGAGGAGAAAAGATGAAGTTTGAGGTTCTTACCGTAGGGACTCTCGCGGTGCGGTGTTATCTCGTCTACTGCCCGGAGACCAGGGAAACGGCCATCATTGATCCGGGCGGAGACGAGGGGAAGATCCTTTCCGTCCTCCGGGAAAAGGGGCTTGAGCCCAAGTACATCCTCGCCACCCACGGCCATGCGGATCACGTGTGCGGGGCCTGGTGGCTGAGGCGGAAGCTCGGCATCCCGGTGGCCATGCACGAGGCCGACGACGCCTTCTTCCGTCAGCCCGAAGCCATGGCCATCTTCGCCGCCTGGGGGTTCGAACCCAACGAACCCGCAGACCTCCTCCTGAAGGACGGAGAGGTCGTCCCTCTCGGGACCACCGTGCGCCTGCGCGTCATCCACACGCCGGGCCATTCCCCGGGGTCGGTGTGTTTCTACGACGGGGAGCAGTATCTCTTCACCGGAGACACCCTCTTCGTCGGCGCCGTGGGCCGCGCGGACCTGCCCGGAGGCGACTTCCAGCAGATGCTCCGCTCCATCGAGGAGAAGATCCTTCCCCTGCCGGACGACACCGTCATCTGCCCGGGGCACGATTACGGTGACAAACCGTTCTCTACCCTGGCCGAAGAGAAGCGCACCAATCCATACATCGTCGAGTTCATTCTCGGGCGCTAATTGCAAAGCCATAAAGCGGAGTTAGAATGCGCCTAAAGGTCCTTGGAGGGGGAGTGGTAGCATGATCATCATACTCAAGCCCGAAGTAACCACCGATAGTCCTGAGTTCCAGAAGCTCAAGGAGTATCTTTCTCAATTCGAGGGGATAAGGGTCGAGGTCGCCGAGTATCAGGGCATGACCCGCAAGGTCATCGAGGTCCATCTCATCGGCGACACGCAGAAGATTCCCCTCGAAGTGGTGCAGAGCCTTCCCGGAGTGGAGAAGGCCATCCGCGTCTCGAGCAAGTACCGCCAGATCGGACGCCACGGAGAGCTCGAACCCATAGGTTTTGACTATCGCGGTCTCCACTTCGACCAGAACTCTTTTCACGTGTTCGTGGGGCTCTGCGCGGTGGACACCTACGAGAACACCGAGGCCATCTTCAAGGCCCTCAAGGAGAACGGGATACGCACGGCGCGCATGGGGGCCTACAAGCCGCGCACGTCCCCTTACGACTTCCAGGGTCACGGCAAGAAGTGTCTGCCCTGGCTCTTTGAGCTGGCGGGCAAGTACGACATCGCCGTCATCGCCATGGAGGTCCTTGCGCCCCATCACATTGACGAGATCTGGGAGGCACTTGAGCAGACCGGTCATCCCACCGGGGTCATGCTCCAGATCGGCACGCGCAACGCCCAGAACTTCGAGCTGCTCAAGGCCGTGGGCAGCCAGCAGGAGTTTCCCATCCTCTACAAGCGCGGCATGGGGCTCACCATCGAGGAGAGCCTCAACGCCTGCGAGTACATCGCGAGCGAGGGCAACCACAACATCGTCTTCTGCCTGCGCGGGGTGCGCACGCATCTGGGAGACCCGCATCGCAACCTGGTGGACTTCGGCCACGTGCCGGTCATCAAGCGCCTGACCAAGCTCCCGGTCTGCGTTGATCCCTCGCATCCCATTGGTTCGCGCGTCCAGGCCCCGGACGGCATCAAGGACATCTATCACGTGGCGGCTCAGGGGGTGATTGCCGGCGCCAACATGGTGCTCGTGGAGTTCCATCCGGTACCGGAAAAGGCCCTTTGTGACGGGCCGCAGGCCCTGTACCTCGAGGAACTGCCCTGTTTCCTGGAGTATCTCCAGCGCGCGCGCGAGGCCTACCTCGACATGAGAAACATCGTGGCCCGTTACTCCATGCAACAGATGGCGCCCAAACCCTGATGAAGCTTGCGGCACCAGTCTTCGGGCCGGTAAGGTCGCGGCGCTTGGGGCTCTCGCTGGGGGTGGACCCGCTGGTCCCCAAGACCTGCTCCTTTGACTGCCTCTACTGCGAGATAGGCCCCACCA
>JAADCO010000021.1 GCA_013154385.1 Thermodesulfobacteriota bacterium | reverse complement strand
TTGTAGCCCTTGTTGCCCAGGTGGATGAGGTCCTGGGTCAGGGAATTGGGGCGATAGAGCAGACACAGGGCCCGCGCCGGGTCGTAGGTCATGAGGAGATCGAGGTCCTCCTGCGAGAGGCGGTTCCTCTGCTCGACCAGCGTGCGATAGAGCTTGGTGACGAAGTTGTCCAGGGCCTGGAGGCTGAAGGAGCTGGCGATGAGGTCGCGCAGGAAGCGTTCCGAGACCCGATGGAAGAACTCCTCGTCGGAAAGACCCTCCTGGCCCACGAGGTACTTGGGAAGCAGATGCTTGCGCCCTAGCTGGCGCAGGATGATGGCCAGATTGTCCCGATGGGGGCTGATGTAATAGACCTTGGTGATGTCCTTAACACCCTCGAGCAGCCCCCGGAAGATGTCGAGATACTGCGTGTAGGTGAAGCGGCGCACCTCCACGGAGGCCTTGAGCAGGTTGAGATAGGTGTTGAACTTCTTCGAGGAGATGCCCTCGATTTGCAAGGCCCGCCGGAAGTAGGAGAGGATCTTGATGATCTGGAAGAAGGTGGCGCGGGTGATGAAGGGGATCTCCACCGAGGCCACGAGGTCTTCGAAGAAGGTGTTGGCCAGGGCCTCGAGCCGAAAGGTGAGCCCCAGGGCGTCGAACTTCCTTTCGTGATAGCGCCCGTACATGGAGGGGATGTCCGCGGCGATGTGGCGCTTGAAATAGATGTCTTCCCGCGGGGTGAACTTCTCCGGGCTCAGGATGATGCCCTGGAGGTATTCGAGATAGTCCAGGATGGCCTCGAGCGACTCCTCGCGGTTTCCCTTCTCGAGGGTTTCAAGGAGCTGGTCTATGCCCTCGAAGCCCCAGTTCTTGGCCTGCTCGAGATAGCTCCGCAACTGATGGATGTCGAAGCTGTACTTCTGCACCTCGAGCTGATACATCCGGATGAGGAGCGCCACGCGCTTCTTTTCCTTCTCCGGCCCGGGGATGTCGGCCAGGAGTTGCTCGATCTCCTCTTCCTTGAGCCGGAGGAGGTCCTTGGGATGCCTGATCTCCGCGCGCGCCCAAAGCTCGTTGATGATCTCGTGCACCGGATCAATGAAGGGCCCGCTCGTGGCCAGGCGGTCGTAGAGTTCCGGCGGCACGTAGGGTTTGAGCCGGCTCTTGTCCTTGGTGAGCCAGAAGTGGATGATGGCCTCGATGAAGTTGATGATGAGGTTTGAGCTCTCCACGTGGCTTTGCTTGCGCAGGAAGTGGATGAGCTCGTCCTTGCGGGCGTGGATCTCGTCGAGCTCCGTGGAGACGTCGCGCAAAAGCCCCTCGGCCCCGATCTCGTTGTAGTACACCGGAAGGATGCGGCAGAACTGTTTGACCAGGTTGTAGACGGGCTCGATCTCGCTGTTCAGGAGCTTCGAGACGTCCTTCTGGAAGAGGTCGGTGTCGCGGATGCAGGTGCCGGCAAGCTTGAGGTTGATGATCAGGGCGGAAAGGAGCGTGGTGCACCACTTGGGGTGATGGGCGATGATCTCGAGCCACGTGCGGATGTTCAAGAGATGGACGGGGTTGCAGATGAGATGCCACTCCCGGTCCACTCCCTTGATCTCCGGGGGCTGGAACCCGAACTTGACCACTTCCTCGAGGAAGAGCTCGGCCAGCCGCGGGTCTCCCCGGTCGAGGATCTCGAAACCCATGTTGCGGATGCATTGAAGCGCCGTCCAGGGATACTGCCGGATGTGGCGCTTGAGGAGGGCAAAGGCCCGGGTGATGAACTCGTCGAGGCTTTCCGAGGGCTCGCGCCGGATCATGGCCACGAGCTCCCGGTTGATCTCCCGCAGGGCCTCTTCGTGGATCGGGGCAAGCCCCGGGGTTTCCACGATGCGGAAGAGGAAGACGATCTTCACGTTGTGAAAGGGGTCCTCCGGCTGGGTATCGCGCGCCAGGGCGGCGATCTTTTCCGGAAGCTCCTTGTAGTGGCGCACGAGGTCCAGATAGTCCGGAAAAGAGAGCAACTTCTCGAGCAGCTGCCGGGAGGGCGGCTGCTTTTCGAGTTCCTCGACCTGTTCGAGATAGCTCTTGAGGGTCTCGTGGGAAAGGGGCTTGATCAGGTCGAAGTATTCTTTTTCCTCACCGGCGGTCTCGGAGGTGCATTCCTCGGCGATCCAGGTCGAGGGGTCTGGCTGGGTGAGCCAGTAACGATAGGTGAGCTTGAGGGAGCGTTCCAGGAGCTTGACGAGCGGCCCCACGTCCAGGTCCTCGGGGAGCTTGCGCAGGAGGGCCCGGGCCAGGCGCTTGAAGGAATGATAGCCCTGAAAGAAGGCCAGGAGGACGTCGTCCGGGAGTTCGGAGAGCTTGAGAAAGATCTCCCCGAGCACGGGCCAGAAGCGCCTCAGCTCCTCTTCGCTGAGCGAGGAGACGGCCTTGTCGAGAAGGGCGAGGACGGCTTCTGCGGTCTGGCGCTTGAGGTCCTCGGCGAGGTCGAGTTCGAAGAGTTCCAGCAGGAACTCGATGACCACCTGGAAGGCCCGGGGGCCTTTCTCGTGGGCCACGATGATGCGGAAGTTCTTGAGCACGAAGGACCGCAGGTCGCTGACCACCAGGCGGAGGTTGCGGTAGGGATGGTTGATCTCCCGGATGAGTTCGTAGGCCTGCTTCTCAAGGCCCTGGTATCCGGAAACCACCTCGAGCAGGACCCAGTGGCGTTCGTCAATGGGAAACTCCTTCACGGCGGTTTCCTGGAGATTGACGATGAGGGCCTTGGAGGTGAAGCTTTGCGATTCGCTCATGGAAACGTCCCCGGTTTGCTTTTGAAGGATATTTTACCCTGTTTCGGGAAACCCCGTCGGGGAGCGGGGCAAAGCCCCGCGTCCCTTAGACCTTCTTCGATTCCATGTAGAGGATGAGGTCGAGCACCCGGTTGGAATAGCCCCACTCGTTGTCGTACCAGGACATGACCTTCACCATGTGGCCTTCGATGACCCGGGTGCAGAGTCCGTCCACGATGGAGGAGTGCTGGTTGCCCAGGAAATCGGTAGAGACCAGGGGCTCTTCGGTGTAAGCGAGATAGCGGTTTTGGGCCGCCTTCAAGGTCTCGTTTACCTCCGTCACCGTGGTCTCCCGTTCGAGTTCCGCCACCAGGTCCACCAGGGAGACGTCGGGTGTGGGTACGCGCACGGCCAGGCCGTCGAACTTCCCCTGGAGCTCGGGGATGACCTTGCCCACCGCCGCGGCGGCTCCGGTCTTGGTGGGGATCATGTTGACCGCTGCGGCCCGGGCCCGGCGCAGGTCCTTGTGGGGGAAGTCGAGGATGCGCTGGTCGTTGGTGTAGGCGTGCACCGTGGTCACCAGCCCGCGCTTGATCCCGAACTTGTCAAGGAGCACCTTGGCCACCGGCGCCAGACAATTGGTGGTGCAGGAAGCGTTTGAGACGATGTGATGCTTCAGGGGGTCGTAGTCGTCTTCGTTCACGCCGAGCACCACGGTGAAGTCCTCGTTCTTCGCCGGCGCGGTGATGATGACCTTCTTGGCCCCGGCTTCCAGATGGGCGCGCGCGAGGTTGCCGTCGGTGAAGCGGCCCGTGGATTCCACCACGTACTCCGCGCCCACTTCGCCCCAGGGAATCTTTCCCGGTTCGGGTTCGGAGAAGACCCGGATCTCCTTGCCGTCCACGATGAGGCTGTTTTCCGTGTACTTCACCTCGTTGGGCAGGGTGCCGAAGACCGAGTCGTACTTCAGGAGATGCGCGAGCGTCCTCGTGTCGGTGAGGTCGTTGATCCCCACGATCTCGATATCCTTGAACTCAGGATATTTGAGATGGGCCCGAAATACCGCGCGACCGATACGCCCAAAACCGTTAATCCCAACTTTTACCGCCATGATGTCCTCCTTTTTTGGAAAAATGGTCTCTCTATTTCGAACATTAAGGCCCGAAAGGTCCCCGTCAATCGAGGGAGAGAGACATCAGGATGGCGTCCTCCCCGGTGTCTGGATAATAAGATCGGCGCCGACCATCCGTTCGAAAACCGAATTTCTCATAAAGCCTCTGGGCCGGGAGGTTCCTTTCGCGCACCTCAAGGAGGATGCGGCGAAAGCCCCGTCTCTTGGCGTAGCGGACGAGGGTGCGAAGCATGAAGGAGGCCAGCCCCTTGCGCCTCCTCTCCGGGGAGACGGCGATGTTGGCGAGATGGATCTCGTCGGCGATCTCCCAGAAGCACACGTAGCCGCGGATCTTCCCGGCCTCTTCGATCACCCAGATGCGGGAGCCCTTTTTGAAGAACTCGCTTCCGAATTGAAGGGGAGTCCAAGGGGTGGGGAAGGAGATGCGTTCGATGAAGAGGATGTCTTTGAGGTCCCTTAAACGTGCCGGGCGCAGCCGCGGCTTAGGCATTGAGGAAGTCCGAGGCCTGGGTGATGGCCCGTCTTCCGGCTTCCACCACCAGCGGGGCGAGCTCCCCGGGTGGTTTCTCCTGGTTCTGGACCGCCTTGATGAGCATGGCCAAATTCACGCCGGAGACGACCTCGATGTAGCCCTCTTTGAGAAAAGAGAGGGCCATGTTGGAAGGGGTGCCCCCGAAGAGGTCGGTGAGGATGAGGACCCCCTGACCGCTGTCCACCTCGGCGATGGCCTGGGCGAAGTCCTGGTGGATCTTCTCCGCGGGATCTGCCGGGTCCACGGAAAGACTCTGCATCTTTTCCACTTTGCCGAGGATGAAGGCGCACACCGTGACCAGTTCTTCCGGCAGGCGACCGTGACCCGCAACGATGATCCCGGTCATCTAAGCCTCCTTGTAGACGTCCCGGTGGGTGACCAGAACGTCGTGTCCCCACTCTTTTACCATCTGGCCCAGTTCTTCGGCAACCGCCACCGAACGATGCCGCCCGCCGGTGCAACCGATGCAGATGACCAGATAGGACTTCCCTTCCTTTTCGTATTGCGGCACGAGGAAGCGCAGGAACTGCTCGCAGAGGCTCAGGAACTGTTTGCCCGATTCGTTCTCGAGCACGTAGGCCCGCACCTTTTCTTGGCGCCCGTCAAAGGGTTTGAGCTCCGGGACGAAATAGGGATTGGGCAGGAAGCGCACGTCGAAGACCAGATGGGCCTCCGCCGGCACGCCGTACTTGAAGCCGAAGGAGATGAAGTGCACGGTGAGTGTGGCCAGGTCCCGGCGCACGCCGTAGCGGTTCTTGATCTCCTGGCGGAGCTGATGGACGTTGTATCCGGAGGTGTCGATGACGAGATCGGCGATCTCGCGCACCTCCTGGAGCGCGGCCCTTTCGAGCTTTACGGCCTCGGCCAGGGAACCTTTGGGGGCCAGGGGATGGGGGCGCCGGGTCTGGGAAAACCGCGCGATGAGGACCTCGTCGCTGGCCTCGAGGAAGATGATCTCGAGATGGTGCCCGGCCTTTTTCACCCGCTCGAAGATCTCCCGATAGCTCTCAAGGAACCCCTCCTCCCGCAGATCCATGACCAGGGCCACCTTCTTGGGGCCGTGGGACTCCTTGGCCTTTATCTCGAGGAAGGCCGGAAGGAGCGCCACCGGCAGGTTGTCCACGCAGAAGTAGCCCAGGTCTTCGAAGGCGCGGAGGACGGTGCTCTTGCCCGACCCCGAGAGACCGGTGATGACCACGACCTGGATGGCGTTGTTTTCAGAACTCGTAATCCACCTCGGAGAGGACTTTTTTGATCTCTTCCGGGCTCTGGCAGGAAAGGAGCCTTTGCCGGAAGTTTTCATTTTTGAGCAACCGGGCCAGCTGGGCGAGGATCTTGAGATAGCGCTGGGACTCGTTCTCCGGCGCCAGCACCACGAAGACCACCTTCACCGGCTTACGGTCCAGGGCCTCGAAATCAATGCCCTCCTTGTTGAGGGCCACGGCCAGGACGATGCGGTCCAGACCCGGGAGCCGGCTGTGGGGCAGGGCGATCTCGTGGCCAATGGCCGTGGTTCCCAGACGCTCCCTCTCCTCAAGGACCTTTTCTATTTCCTCCGGGGGAAGGCCAAGGACCTTCGAAAGGGGTTTGGAGATCTCCTTGAAGAAGGACCACTTGTCCTTGGCCTTCACCCCGCAAATGATGCACTCGTCGGAAAGGCAATCGCAGATTTTCATGGGCGCTATATTTACTAGGAAAGTTCGGGGAGGATCAAGACGTAGGCATCCTTCCCCTTGCGACAGAGGACGCTCACCGAATCCGTGTCAGAGTTGTTGAAGACCAGGAAGTCTTCTCCGCTGGTGCGCAGCTGATCCAGGGCCTCTTCGAGGGACATGGGCTTGACGAAGACCCTC